>NZ_CAURKP010000043.1:0-34015 GCF_963525155.1 uncultured Rhodococcus sp. | reverse complement strand
GTGTGACGGCAATTATGCCTGTTTGCAACATAAATTGAGTGCGAAGCGCACAGAAACTGAGGAGTGAATGCGATGCAGGGTTACCCAGAGGGTGTCACCGCGCTCGTTACGGGCGGTGCGAGCGGAATCGGCGCCGCAAGTGCAAAGCTGTTGACGGAGAAGGGAGTTCGGGTGGTAACGGCAGATCTTGCCGAAGGCGCGGACGAACAACTCGACGTGAGTGATCCCACAGCAGTCGATGCGCTTCGAACCAGACTCGGCAGAGTCGACATCTTGATCAACAGTGCGGGAATCGTCGGACCATCAGCGCCACTCGTCGACGTAGATCTTGTGGCTTGGCAGCGTACGTTCCGGATCAACGTCGAAGGGACCTTCCTGATGTGCCGGGCGTTCGTGCCGGGAATGGTTGCGTCGGGGTGGGGACGGGTCGTCAATCTCGCGAGTATTGCGGCCAAGGACGGAAACCCGAATCAGAGTGCATATTCCGCATCCAAAGCGGCAGTCGTCGCGCTGACGAAATCGCTCGGCAGAGAGGTCGCCACCACCGGTGTGCTGGTCAACGCGATAGCTCCGGCGGCGGTGGAAAGTCCTATGAATGCCGGCACCGATCCGGCCATCCTCGCCCGTTCGCAGTCTTTGACGCCGATGGCACGGATGGGGAAGGCGGACGAAATCGCCGAACTGATCTCCTGGCTGTCGTCGTCGGCGGTGAGTTACTCGACCGGCGCCGTGTACGACGCCAGCGGCGGCCGCGCAACATACTGAATTACCTTCTGGGAGAAATCGATCAGAACTCGAGCAGTGACTGCCACAGTTCGCGAGATGCGTCCTGGTACTCGAGCATGTGCGAGATCAGTTCACGCAGTGGCTGCGTCGGTTCGAGTTCTTCCGGAAGGAGCGGATTGCGCACGATGACCGCGATCACCGCGCTGCCCAGAGCAAGTGATTCGCGGGCCGCCTCCTCGCGACTGATTGTCGCCAGGCGTGTTTGCGCCTGTGTGAGTGCTTCACGGGCCTCGGCGATGTCGGCCAACAGTGCTTCCGAGTTCCAGAGTGTGCGGATTGTCGAATCATCCTCGGGGGCAAGGTGAGCGATTTCCATGACGGCCGATTCGGGGGCGGCGCCGAGTCGGCGGAGAGTGCGGCGGGCGCTGTCCGTGCCGCCGAGCAGATTGTTCGGGCGGACGGCGAGTGTGGGCTTCCACTCCTCGTAGCCCGCCAGGCGCAGTGCCTGATCGTGTCTTCGGGCGGCGGTGCGGTCGCTACGTTTGAGCGCTGAGTGCTCGACGGCTATCCACGTGCCGTCCCAGGGGCGTATGCGATCGGTACGAGTTCGCCACCCCTCGACCTCGCTGTAGGTGGGGATGCCGTCCGGGTTGAGGACGTACGTTCCACGAGCGGTACGACGCAGTTTGTTCTCTCGGCACAGGCGGCCCGCTGCCACGCGAATGCTCGATGCGCTGACGCCGACGATCTCGCCGGCCCGGGTCAGCACAGCGGTGCTGAACTCGGTGTCCGGGCTCGCTGTTGCGAGGTCCAGCACAACTCGGGTTGCGGACATTCCTCGATCAGTTTGTAACAACTTTTGAACAACTCCTGACAAATTCTGTTACAAGTGGCATGGTGGGTACCGGGAAACCTTATCCGCGAGCAGTGAGGAAATATCGTGACCGACTCCGATCGACCAGGTGGCGATGTCTATGTGGAGCGTGACGGTGGCGTCACTGTCATCGTGATGAATCGCCCTGATCGCAAGAATGCGGTGGACGGGCCGATGGCGGCGCAGTTGCGTGATGCCTTCCTGGAATTCGAGTCGGACGAGAGTCAGAAGGTGGCAATTCTGTGGGGTGCGGGCGGCACATTTTGTGCCGGTGCGGATTTGACCGCAGTCTCCGACCCCGCCCGCGTGCACGAGTTGCATCCGGAAGGCGGCGGCACCGGCCCGATGGGGCCGAGTCGGTTGGTGTTGTCCAAACCATTGATCGCCGCCGTCAGCGGATACGCAGTGGCCGGAGGGCTCGAGCTTTCATTGCTCGCGGACCTGAGGATCTGCGAGGAGGATTCCGTTTTCGGAGTCTTCTGCCGGCGCTGGGGAGTTCCTCTCATCGACGGCGGGACCGTGCGCCTGCCGCGAATCGTCGGGCAGGGGCGAGCGCTCGACATGATCTTGACCGGGCGTCCTGTCGATGCTCCGGAGGCGCTGGCCTTCGGACTGGCCAATCGTGTTGTTCCAGTGGGGCAATCACTCCAGGTAGCCAAGGAGCTTGCGCACCAGTTGTCCGCTTTCCCACAACTCTGCATGCTCGCGGATCGCGCATCGGCCTACCGATCTTTCGATCTACCACTTGCCGAAGCACTGCGCGCCGAGGGCGTCGCAGGAAATCCCATTGTCATCGCCGAAGGTGTGCGCGGCGCTGCTGCGTTCGCCGCGGGCGCCGGCCGGCACGGCCGATTCGAGAACAACCCGAATTCGAACGAGGAAACTGAACCATGATGCCCATAACCAGAGACCTGATCGCTCGTGGTGCGCGACAGCACGGACCGCGAACAGCCGTCGTCTTCGGCGATCGATCGATGACGTTCACGGAAGTGGACGAACTCAGCAGCCGATTGGCGCACACATTCATCGCCCTCGGTATCGGGCGTGGTGCACGGGTTGCATTGCTGGTCAACAACTCTCTTGCCAGCGTCCCCGTCGATTTTGCCTGTGTCAAAGCCGGCATCAACAGGGTTCCGCTCAACTCGCGTCTCTCGCTCGACGAGCACGCGAGAATGCTCGACGACACCGACACCTCGCACGTCGTCTTCGGACGTGACCTCGCGGGCCGCGCCGCTGAACTGTCCGCCAGGTTCCCCGAACGTACGTTCATCGGGCTGGAAACAGGTTCGGCGCGGCAGCGTTCGCTGCTCGACCAAGCACAGGGCATGTCTTCGGACATTCCGGACGTCGAGGTAGCTCCCGACGATGTGATCCTGACGCTGTTCACCTCCGGGACCACGGGAACATTGAAGGCCGCGCAGCACACTCAGCGCAGCTACGCCGGCATCTGCCGAAATGTTCTGCTCAATCTGCTTCCGGCGACTCAGGACGACACGATGCTGCACGCGGCATCACTGATTCATGCCAGCGGTGTCTTCGTGCTTCCGTTCTGGCTGCGTGGCGGCAAGACCGTCATCCTTCCCGGATTCGACCCGTCGACCTTCTTGGACTCGGTAACCGAGCATCGGGCTACGGCAATCAATCTGGTGCCGACGATGATTCAGATGCTCCTCGAACGCCCTGATTTTGCGAGCGCAGACATCTCGAGTCTGAAATCCGTGATCTACGGTGCGTCGCCGATGCCGCTGGCCACCATCGAACGTGCAATGCAGGCGTGGGGGCAACACCGTTTTCTCCAGTACTACGGGCAGACCGAGGCACCGCTGTGTATTGCAGTCCTACGGCCCGAAGATCACACGGAAGATCGCCTGCTGTCCTGTGGTCAGCCGGCCATCGACGTCGAGATCAGGCTGCTCGACGGCGAGGGAAACGAAGTGCCCCAGGGAGAACCGGGTGAAATCGTGATCCGCTCGCCATCGGCGATCGCCGGATACTTCAATGCACCGGAACTGAATGCGGACACCTTCACCGAAGACGGCTGGGTTCACACCCGTGACATCGGTCAGTTCGACGCCGAAGGATTCTTGTTCTTGAAGGACCGAGCTTCGGACATGATCATCAGCGGCGGATACAACGTCTACCCCCGTGAAGTCGAGGATGCACTCCTGACGCATCCGTCTGTCCGTGAGGTCGCCGTGGTGGGTACCGCCGACGCCAAGTGGGTGGAGGCGGTCACGGCTGTGGTGGTACTCGAGGACGGGACCGTCGAAAACGACGTACTGCAAGCATCATTGGTCGCGCACGTCGGCGAGCGACTGGCGTCGTACAAGAAGCCGCGTCGGGTTGTTTTCGCAGAATCCATACCGAAGACGGCCGTCGGCAAGCTCAATCGGAAGGCGCTGCGAGACGAACTCCGCGACGCTATCTAACTCCGCGAGTGCGGAATTGAACGCTGATTCTCGGCCCGAGGGCCCGCGCACTCTTCGGGACACAGTGTTCCCACGTGCGTTGGCAGGATCCGCCCATGACGAGTAGATCTCCGTGTCCGAGATTGAAGCGGATGGATTCGCCGCCCCCACGAGGGCGCAATAGGAGCGGGCGAGCCGCACCGAGAGACAGGATGGCCACCATCGTGTCCTCGGTGCGACTTCGTCCCGTGTCGTCCCCGTGCCAGGCAACGCTGTCGGAACCGTCGCGATAGAAACAGAGACCCGACGTGGCGAATGGTTCACCGAGTTCGTCGAAGTAGTGACTGCTCAGCGCGTCTTTGGCTTCGGTGAGAAGTGCGTCCGGCAGTGGTTGATTCTCTGCGTAGAAACACACCAGACGAGGGACGTCGACAACGCGGTCGTACATCTGACGCCGTTCGGAACGCCACGGCACCGTGGCTTCCAGATTGTCGAACACGGCCTCCGATCCGGTGAGCCAGGCCGGGCGATGGTCGACCCATGCGCCGGCGGTGAGAATACGTCGCTGCACCGTGCCGTCGAGATCGGCCAAAGAAACGCCGAGGTCACCGTTGTCGAACAGAGACGGTTGCATCGTGGCGGTCATAGGCTCCACCGTACACCGAAATCGAACATATGTTCCCATGAATTTTGATTGCAGTGCTGGACGGCTGTTCATCCTTGCTGGGTGATGTATGTCGGCGTGAAGCTTTGAATACTGTTCTCACGCTATTTCGCCGAAGAAGGGGATGTCATGACTGCTCCGCACCAATCTCATGCGAACCATCCTGTCCGACAAGGCTTTGCCATCGGGACCACGGTGGCGGCAGCATGCCTGCTCTTCGTCGCGGGAATCGTCGCGTTGCTGCAGGGCATCGCGGCTCTCGCAGACAACGACCTGCTGATCGTCGGAGTCAACTACACCTTCGAATTCGATGTCACGACATGGGGTTGGATCCACATCGTGCTCGGAATCATCGGCATCGCGGTGTCGCTGGGATTGTTCGTCGGCATGACGTGGGCCCGCGGCATGGCCTTCGTGATCGCGGCGCTCTCGATCGTGGCGAATTTCCTGTGGATGCCGTATTACCCGCTGTGGTCGATCGTGATCATCGCCCTCGACGTCGCCGTGATCTGGGCCGTCGCGACCTGGCGACCTGACGAGGTGTGATCCTCTGACCGAAGTGAGTGGTTCACCTGCGACAGGTGAACCCCGCACTTCGCTGTGTCCGGGCCTCCACGGGTGGCCTCAACCCTCCGCGGCGTCAGCGCCGTTTCGGTGACTCGCGATCCTGGTTCTCGCGCGGACGCATGTCCTTCGTCGATCGGTGTGGGAAGCCGTGGATCATCGAGCAAGAGATCCAGCAGATCACTACCGTTGCGATTCCGAGTCCGATCGACGCGAATGGTTCCTGCGTGGCCAGCCAGACGCTCAGTCCGATTGCCGTCCCGACGATCAGAATCAGGATTGTGTCGAGTCGTGTCGTTTGCATCGAAATCATCGCCTGGCACAGATTGTTTTCGGCGGCCCGCTGGTTTTGGCGGCCCGCCACCCGGCGAGTGACAGCCGGGGGCAGACCTTGCGCGGCTGACCCCTCGCTCTGGAAATCGCCGCCGCAAGTGATCAATACCCGCGAAATTCGTCTGCGAAACTCTTGGCAGGAAGAACAGGACCTTATGCCTCAAGGCCCGACATGCCGGGCCTTGACTATGACGTAGCGTCATAGTTAATGCTGTTCGTATGCGAATCAGCGACGTGGCCAGTGCGGCAGGCACCACTCCGCGGACCGTTCGGCACTATCACCGACTGGGGTTGCTGGCCGAGCCGAGACGACTGTCCAACGGTTACAGAACTTACGAACTTCCCGATCTGGTCAGGCTGATGCGCATTCGTTGGCTCTCCGCCGCCGGCATTCCACTCGGATCCATTGCAGCGATGATCGAACCGACGCCGATCGATGCACGAGAACCGGACGACTTCGCCGAAGATCTTTCCTCCCTGATCGCGGAGATAGACCGGAAGCAGCGCGTCCTCGCAGACCAGCGAGTGCGCCTCGAGGAAATGCTCACGGCGCGAGGTGCTGGGAGGGTGGTCTCGCCGCTTCCGACGGAGCTGCTGTCGGCGTTCGACGAGTTGATCGCGTCGTCCCCCACGGGTTCGGTGCGACGCTTGTTCGAGCGCGAACGCGACATGTGGGAATTGGTGGCGATCTCGGGCGCAGCGCCGCACGAACTGTTCTCCACGGCTACGCGATTGCTGTCCGACGAGAGCGACCGGAATCGAATTGTCGATCTGTACCGTCGTTTCGCTGCATTGGCTGGGCGTGAGGTAGTCGACGTTGCAGACGAGATCGCGTGTCTGTCCTGCGAGCTGGAGGAATCACTGGCCGGCGTGCTCGGCGACGTGTGCTCAGACGGAGACTCTGCAGGTGTCGGCTTTTCGGTCGCGATCGCGGATCTGGTGCCTGATCCAGCGCAACGTGAAGTGGTTGCGCGCGTCGCAACACGTCTCATGTCAGGCGGTACGGCGTGATCCGATCACTGTGGTTGTTCTCGACGGGCAGGAGAGACGGAGGTTCCAGTGATACAGCGACTTTCGGCTACGCGAGGGGGACCATGTCGATACCGGTGGCATTTGTTGCGGCGAGTGTGATCGAGGCCGTGGCGATTCACTTCCTGGTGCCGTGGCAGTGGCTTCGCGTCGTGCTGCTCGTTGCAACGGTGTTGTCGCTGATTGCGATTGGCGGTTGGCTTGCCGGACGCGTCGTGCACCCGCATCTCGTGTCCGCTCGAACGGTGGTGTTTCGTTCCGGCACGGGCATTCGAGTCGAGGTGGACCGATCACGGATTTCGCGGGCGAGCATGGTCCGAAGATTCGGTGAGACAGCAAATGCGATTGTCGACGATCGCTTGGTTCTGCCGGGGCCCGACGGCACTGTCGTGGATGTCGACTTCGATCAACCGCTCTCGGTCACGCTCCCGAAACGGCTCTCGAAGGCCACTCCCACCACGATCGGTGGGCTGCGGTTGCATGTCGACCAACCCGGCGAATTCTGTGCAGCGTTGTCGCGGGACTGAACTCGCAAAGATCGTCTGGAGTCGGTCAGAGCGGAGACCTAGATGGAAGACCTTCAGGGAATCGGCTCGACAACCAGCCACTGCACCGTGCCACCGACATTCCATAGTGCGTCGGGGTTGTCGAGCGAGGCCGCGTACGTTGTCGCGGCTTGGTCGCCGGCGATCTCACCGCTCTCGCCCGACGGCGGGTTGGGCTCGAGGAATTCGGAGGGGTGCGGGCCTGGCCATGCAGGCACGTCGAACGGGGAAATGCTGGTGTCGATGAGGCCAGGTCGATGCACGGTCACCCGGTCGGGAACTTGCTTGGTTTCCGCCGCCACGGCGATGCCTGGTCCTTCGGCAGCTTCGCCGTCGCCGCCACCGCAGCCTGCCACTGCAAGAACAAGTCCCGTGATTGCCACACCCACTACCGCATGACGTATCCGCACCGTTTTCTCCTAGCCGGGGCTCACCCCGTTCGAACTCCACTATTGCATCTCGCCAACTCCGCGGGATGCGTCTTTCGATAAATGTGGGAAACGCACTGAATGTGCTCGACAGGAGAATTGGATTGTACTGTGAGCCATGCCGACCCTGCTTCGACGTGCAATCAAGATCGGCGCGGTAGCGCTGGCAACGATTGTGGTGGCGGCCTACCTGTATCTGGCCTTCACTTATCGCAGCGCTGATGTCTTTGCGCCGCCAGGGCGCGTCGAGTCTCTCGGCCGGACCTACCTGATCAGCAATTTCCCGCCGCGCACTCGTGAAGATCTCGAACAGCGATTCGCGCAGGGCCATCGTGAGCAGTACACCTTGGAACAAGTGAGTTCCGTATTTCCGTGGCGCGCTGTCTACCAGTGGCAGAACGACCAGATCCGCGGCCAGGCGACGTCGAGCGCGTACCTGAAATGGGGCGAGACGTACATCAGCTATTCGCTTTCGGGTGGCCCATGATTCTGCGTAGACCGAGTCGAACTCACATCGCTTCGTCTGCTGTCGCTCGTCGTGCTACTGCTGCACCGGACTGAGCCTGCCACCGTTCTTCGATGCGGCCGTACCGCCACACGAGTAGAGCAATCAGCCAGGTGGCGACAAAGAGTCCGACGATGATGAAGCCCATCGCGCCGAGATCCAAGTTCCCGATGGCGCCGAGAATCCCGTCGTGGATGTCGAGTTTGTCGGTGAAGATCGAGATGATTTCCTGGGACCCGATCAGCAGGGCGACTGCCACCGAGAGTCCGGTGATCACCATGTTGTAGTAGATCTTTCGGACCGGCTGAGCAAATGCCCAACCGTAGGCGAAATTCATGAACGATCCGTCGATCGAGTCGAAAAGCGACATCCCGGCGCAGAAGAGGATCGGCAGAACGAGGATCGAATACCACGGGAGCCCTGTCGCCGCCGCGCCGCCGGCGATCACCAACAGCCCGACTTCGGTGACGGTGTCGAATCCCAATCCGAACAGTAGGCCGACCGGGTACATGTGCCAGGGCTTGCGAACCATCTTCATCACCGGGCCCAGAATCTTGTTCAGGGCGCCACGGCTGTCGAGTTCCTTCTCGAGTTGTTCCTCGTCGAAGGTTCCGGCCTTGTACTTCGTGTACACCCGATGAATCCCGATGAGAGAGACAAGGTTCAAGATTCCGATCAAGATCAGGAACGTGCCAGAAATGGTGGTGCCGAACAAGCCGGTCCACTTCTCCAGATCGGAGTTGTCGTCGGAAAGGCTGGTGGCCAGTTGCCGCACACCCAAAGCCAAGAGGGCGACGAGTACGAAGACGATGGTGGAGTGTCCGAGCGAAAACCAGAAACCGACGGACATCGGTTTCTTGCCGTCCGCTACCAACTTCCGAGTGGTGTTGTCGATAGCGGCGATGTGATCGGCGTCGAAAGCATGGCGCATGCCGAGCGTGTACGCCGTTACGCCGAGTCCGACGCCGAAGACACTGCCTTCGATCGTGTAGTGGCCGGGGACAACCAGGCCGAGAAGAACTGCCCACCCGACGACGTTGAGCGCTACGACGGTGACGGTCATCCCGATGATGCTTCGACGCTGGCCTCGATCCAGACTGTGCCAAGCACCGGCGATTCGAGTGCCCGTCGTGGTCATTGTCGTGGACATCGAACCTCACCGATCCTTCAGTCGCGGCCGGCGGCCACGCTACTGAAATCGTATAAGTGTTCAACTGTTCAGATAAGCGCCTGGAGGTTACAAATTGCCCATTCGGGAGTAAAGATATTTTGCTCGTCGATGGGAAATGCTCAGGCGAACACGGTATTGACCAGCGCGACGTAGATCGTCGTTCCGACGACGATGCTCAGGACGGCATTCTTTCGCCAGAGGTGCGCGGCGATCGTGGCGCACACTGCAATCAGTTCGGGTAGGCCGTGAGAAGGGGCGGTGATCGACACCCCTTTGAGTGAATACATCACGAGGATCAACATGACGCCTGCCGGCATGTAGATGCCGAGGTAGCCGACCAGGGCGGAGGAGCGCAGCGGCATGAGCGCGGCGAAGGGGATTGCGCGCAGCGCGAAGGTGACCACGGCCATGACTGCGACCGCCGCAAAGATGTACGAGGTGTCAGGCATCGATCTTCGCCTTTCGTGAGTCGTAGACAAAGCGCCCGATCAGGAAGAGCACGAAGGCGCCCATTGCAATTGGCAGCATGTGGTCCGGCGCTGCGAGCCGGGCGACCAGAGCGCAGGTGACCGCGGCGACCGGCACCGCGAATCCGTTTTGTGCGCGAATCGCTTCGATCGAGAGGACGACGAACAACGCCGTCAGGGCGAAGTCGAGGCCGACGATCGAGTCCGGAATCCACTGTCCTGCTGTCGCGCCCAGAATCGCGCCACCGATCCAGTAGCCGTGCAGGTACAGCTGGGAGTAGACGATGACGCGTCCGGTGAGTGCCTTGGGATCGGCAGTTACCGACATCGCATAGGCCTCGTCGGTCAGCGCGAACATGCTGTAGAAGCGGGCGAAGGGGTTGCGAATCTTTTCCAGCGGAAAACTCAAGGCGTAGAACACATTTCGAAATTTGACCAGCAGTGGGGTCAGTGCGACGTACGGCAGCGGTGTAATGGCCGCGACAATTCCGACCGCGATAAACTCCAGCTATCCGGCGTTGATCTGCGAGTTGAAAGCGACTGCCCACCAAGGGCTGAGACCTTGCTGGACCACAAGAACACCAAGTGCGATCCCGAGTGGGAGCAGGCCGAATCCAACCGGTAGCGACAGCTGGAAGGCGTGCCGCCACGCCGGGGTTCGCGGTGGGAGTTCGACGGCTGGTGCGGCCGTCGACGATGCTGGTTCGATCACGACGCAAATCTATAACAAAGATCGAGGTGATCGATTGCTCAGAATGCCCACATATTGAACAGTGCGCAATAATAGTGCGATGGATGCCATGGATGACGCAATTTTGTTTCACCTACGCCAGGACTCGAGTTTGACCAACACCGAGTTGGCGGATCTGGTGGGTCTGACACCCTCACCTTGCCTGCGTCGGGTGAAGAAGCTCGAAGCCGACGGAATCATTACCGGGTACCGGGCGATCGTCAGTCAGGAAGCGCTCGGTCGAGGATTTCAGGTGATCGTCACCGCCGAGATCGGAGTCAACGACCAGGCCACCATCGAGGACTTCGAATCCCAGGTCGCCGCCTTCGACGAAGTGATCGAATGTCGGCGGTTGTTCGGAATTCCCGACTACTTCATTCGGGTCGCGGTGAAAGATCTCGCGACGTACGAGAACTTCATGGTCACCAAGCTCAGCGGGCTTCCGGCTGTCTCGCGGGTGACATCGTTGATCACCATGAAGACCATCAAGAGTGTCGACTGATGCCCGGGCTCGGCTGAACCTTCACTGGGTGTCGGTGGTCGGCGTTAACGTCGGAACATGGGATACGAATTTCAAGTCACAGTAGATTCGGCACATCCGCACGAACAGGCGAAGTGGTGGGCCGCAGCACTCGGGTGGGCAGCGGAGCCCAGCGACGAAGACTTCATCAGGGGCCTCGTCGCCGCTGGTCACGCCAAGGAATCCGACACCACGACATTCGAGGGAGTCCTCGTCTGGCGCGAAGGTGCGGCCATCAGCGATCCGGAGCATCCCGAACGTCCCCGCGTTCTGTTCCAACTGGTTCCGGAATCGAAGACGGTGAAGAACCGGCTCCATTTCGACATACGAGTGGGCGACAAGCGCGAGGATGTCGCAGCGCACCTCGAGACGGTGGGGGCGACGATCCTGCACCGAGGAGCGCAGGGGCCGAGCGTGTGGATCACGATGACCGATCCCGAAGGAAACGAGTTCTGCGTCAGCTAGCGGTACGAACTCGGAGTGTCGCCGGTCCATCGTTTGAAGGCCCGACGGAAGGCGCTGGGCTCGGAGAACCCCAATCGCGCCGAGAG
The DNA here is from genome assembly GCF_963525155.1 of uncultured Rhodococcus sp. Lineage (NCBI taxonomy): Bacteria > Bacillati > Actinomycetota > Actinomycetes > Mycobacteriales > Nocardiaceae > Rhodococcus > uncultured Rhodococcus sp. The sequence goes on along the minus strand of NZ_CAURKP010000043.1, from coordinate 22,500 downwards.
TACTTCGACGGATTCTCCGCGCCGCAAACCAGCGATGGCTACGTCGCGGAGCACTTCCTCGCGTAGTTGATTGAGTGATGTTCCGTCACGCCGCAGCAGTCGACGCAGATGGGGAACGCTGATCGAGAGCATCTCCGCGATCTCCTCGGCCGTGGAGGTTCGCCCCTTCACCCCGAGTTCCAGGACCCGTCGTACCTGCGCCGACGCAGTGCTGTCGTAATCACGTTCGGACATGAGCTGAATCGGAGATTCTCGGAGGTACTCCTCCAACGTCTCCTCGGTTTGGATGATCGGTGCACGCATGGCCGAGTTGTCGAACTCCAGTGCCGCGCGCTGCGCGCCGAAGGTGACCGGCGCTCCGAAGATGTAGTCGTAGTCCTGCGCCAACCGTGCATCCGGTGCCGAGTACGGAAATTCGACCGCCCGAAGTCGGACGCGCTTTCCGATCAACCATGCGGAAAATCGGTGCAGCAAGATCAGGACGAAATCGGTTGTGACACGTTCTGCGACATCAGGTTCGGCGACGCCTTCGCGAGCTCGGACAGCGAAACTCACCCGAGTGCTTTCCTCGCCCTTCTCGATCGACAGTGGGGCCAGAGCCGGTAGCGCACGGATCACGTCGGACATTCGAGCGAAGGCCGATCCGAGATCAGGGCAATGGATCAACGTCAGGCAGATCAATCGGAAAGTGCCACGGGGGACCGGGGCGGATCCGAGGCCGAACAATTCGTCGTCGGTGATCTGCCACGTGGATTGGATGAACGTGGTGACCTGAGTCGGGGTCAGTCGGGCGCGCGGGTCGGACAGTGTCTCGAGGTCGATCCCGGCAGCGCGCAGTGCACCCGACAAATCGACGTCGTTGTCCGGCGAGAACGCGAGATAGCGGTGGACGAATGCGGTCGGGATGGTCCGCGCTGTCATGGGTGCGCTGCTCCTTGGAGCAGGTGGAGACGGCGTGCAGCTTCGGACAGAATGTGGTCCTGCTTGCAGAAGGCGAAGCGCACCAGGTGCTTCCAATCGTCGCGGTTGTCCGCGAACACGTCGACCGGAACGGCCGCGACGCCGATCCGCTCGGGCAGTGCGCGGCAGAAATCTCCCGCATCGGTTTCGCCCAACGGTCTGATGTCGGCAAGGAGGAAGTACGTGCCGCCACCGGAATGCACCGTGAAACCGGCCTCGGTCAGAGCTTTACCGAGCACGTCGCGTTTGCCTTGCAAGCTCTGTCGAAGTTCGACGACCCACGGCTGTTCGTTGGTGAGCGCGTAGGCAACGGCCGGTTGGAACGGTGCACCGGCAACAAATGACATGAACTGCTTGGCGGCACGGACTCCGTCGATGAGTTCGCGCGGGCCGATCGCCCAGCCGGTTTTCCAGCCGGTGACATTGAAAGTCTTTGCGGCACTGGACACCGTGACGGTGCGCTCACGCATGCCCGGGAGCGACGCCATCGGTGTGTGGGTGAGGCCGTCGAAGACCAAGTGCTCGTAGACCTCGTCGCTCAACACGATCAGGTCGCGTTCGCACGCGAGTTCGGCGATCGCTCGAAGTTCGTGATCGGTGAATACGGTGCCGGTGGGGTTGTGAGGACTGTTGACGATCAGCATCTTCGTCTTGGCGGTGATCGCGCCGCGCAATGCATCGAGATCGACCGCAAATCCGTCTCCCGCGGTTACCAACGGAACTGTGCGACGTACAGCGCCTGCCAACGCGACGGATGCAGCGTAGGAGTCGTAGTACGGCTCGATCAGCACTACTTCTTCGCCGGGTTCGACCAGTCCGAGAATCGCAGCACTGATCGCCTCGGTGGCGCCGACGGTGACCAGAACTTCGGAGTCGGGATCACTGTCGAGTCCGTAGCGGATGCGCCGATCCTCCGCGATGGCCTGACGCAAGACGGGCATGCCCGGACCGGGCGGGTATTGATTGACGCCCTCGGCGATGGCTCGGCGCGCTACCTCGAGCATGGCCGCAGGACCGTCGGTATCCGGAAAGCCCTGACCGAGGTTGACCGCGTCGTGAAGTGTGGCCAACGCTGTCATCTCGGCGAAGATCGTGGATGCGAACGGCTGCAGACGCGAGACGGTGCGGTTGCGGGGCGTCGAAGGCATCTTTGCAGCTTAGTCGGCTGACACCGCATCCTCACATCCGCTCGGACGCGGTGCTTGTCACGTTTGAATCGCCGCCATCGTCCAACTCTGTAGAGAGCATCGAATCCGGTGCCCCAGAACATACGGAGGCTTGCCATGACTCGCATTCCCGCAGTGACACCGTCAGAAGCCGGTCCGTTGATCAAAGTGGCATACAAATTCGCCGCCAGGCAGTACGACGAAGTCCCCGAGCCCTTTGCCGTCCTGGCCAACCATCGGAAATTGTTCGTAGCGGCTGCCCGCCACGAAATGGCTGTGCAGAAGGCGTCGAAGGTGCTGCCGTCGAACATTCGTGAACTGGCCGTCTATCGCGTCGCCTGGACTGTCGGCTGCTCGTGGTGTGTCGACTTCGGGACGATGCTCTCGCGCCTGGACGGTTTGGACATCGACAAGCTGAAAGGGATCGCGAATTACCGGGATTCACCGAAGTACAGCGAGGATGAGCGGGCCGCGATCGCGTACGCCGATGCCATGACCGGTGACCCGCACGGGGAGAACGGGGTGACGGACGAGCAGGTCGCGGATCTCGAGCGCAGGTTCGGGCGAGCGGGCGTCGTGGAACTGACCTATCAGATCGGGCTCGAAAACATGCGCGCCCGGATGTATTCGGCGTTGGGGATCACCGAGCAAGGGTTCAGCACCGACTCCTGCCGCGTGCCCTGGGCCGAAGAATGATGCGCTGACTCGTCTACGGCAACTATCGACAATGCTCCGCAGATACGTGATCATGATTGACTAGTTCACGCATCTGCGGAGTATTTCGGCTTGTTAGGTCCGCACTTGCGACCTACGATCACCTGGTGCCCAACATTCGAATCCGCGAAGCTGCCGGCCTGCTCGGTGTCAGTGACGACACCGTCCGGCGGTGGGTCGACGGTGGGCTTCTCACCGCGACGACGGACGACTCCGGCCGCAAGGTCATCGACGGTGCCGAGTTGGCGGGCTTCGCCCGGTCCAACGCCGGACCCGCACCGGCCGATCCGCTCACGGGTGCGAGTTCGGCCCGCAACCGGTTCGCCGGCCTCGTCACCAAGGTCGTCACCGACAAGGTGATGGCTCAGGTCGAAATGCAGTGTGGGCCCTTCACTGTCGTCTCGTTGATGAGTACCGACGCGGTTCGGGAGCTCGGACTCGAGGTCGGGAGTATCGGAGTCGCAATCGTGAAGGCCACCACGGTCATCGTGGAAACGCCGTAGTTTTGAACATACTGGAGGAAATTCGTGAAGCGTGTAGTCGGACTTGTTGCAGCAGGTGCCTTTTCGCTTGCCCTGGTGACCGGTTGTAGTTCCTCCGACAATTCTTCGTCGGAGACGTCGTCGGCCGCTCCGACCACAACCACTTCCAGTGAGAGTGCCACGGGAAGCATCACCGTCTTCGCGGCGGCGTCACTCAAGAACAGCTTCACCGAACTCGGCAAGGAATTCGAGTCCGAGAACCCTGGTTCATCGGTCACTTTCAGCTTTGCCGGGTCCTCGGACCTCGTCGCTCAGATCACTCAGGGCGCACCGGCTGACGTGTTCGCCTCGGCTGACGCCGCCAACATGACCAAGGCCACCGACGCCGGCGTCGTCGCGGGGTCGCCCTCGGACTTCGCGAGCAACACCTTGACGATTGTTGTGCCGCCGGGCAATCCGAAGGGCATCGCGTCGTTCGCCGATCTGGCAAAGGAGGGGACGCAACTGGTGATCTGCGCTCCGCAGGTCCCTTGTGGCGCGGCTACGAAGAAGGTCGAGACGGCCACAGGCGAGACCCTCTCGCCCGTCAGCGAAGAATCGTCGGTGACCGACGTTCTCAACAAGGTGACGTCCGGGCAGGCCGATGCCGGCATCGTTTACGTCACCGACGCGAAGTCCGCGGGTGACAAGGTTCAGACCGTCGCGTTCCCGGAAGCCACCACGGTGGTCAACCTGTACCAGATTGCGGTGCTGAAGAATTCGGAAACGGCAACCAAGTTCGTCGATCTCGTGAAGGGCCCCAAGGGCTTGGCAGTTCTGGGTGACGCGGGATTCGCTGCTCCGTGACACGCCTACGACCGTCAGCCCGAGCCCCGCTCGGGTTGCCGGTATGGATTTACCTTCCCGCGCTGATCGGCGGGGCGTTTGTCATCGCTCCCTTGGCCGCGATGCTGGCCACCGTGCAGTGGTCGCAGTTCTGGGAACTCGTGACTTCCGAATCGTCGGTTGCCGCGTTGAAACTGAGTTTGAAGACAGCAGCGATGAGCACGCTGCTGTGCATCCTGTTCGGGGTACCGATGGCCGCGGTGTTGGCGCGCAGTCATTTTCGGGGACTGTCCGTTCTTCGATCGTTGATCCTGCTCCCGCTGGTTCTGCCGCCCGTGGTGGGCGGTATCGCGTTGCTGTACACGTTCGGGCGCAAAGGGTTGATCGGTGAGCAGCTGGAAGTGCTCGGCATCCAGATAGCATTCTCGACAACCGCGGTGGTCCTGGCGCAGACGTTTGTCGCGCTACCGTTCCTCGTCGTCAGCCTCGAAGGTGCGCTACGCACTGCGGGCACACGATACGAGGCCGTAGCCTCGACGCTCGGAGCCCGCCCGACCACCGTGCTTCGCCGGGTGACTTTGCCGCTGGTGCTTCCCGGTCTGGTGTCAGGGGCAGTGCTGGCTTTCGCTCGCGCACTGGGGGAGTTCGGTGCAACGCTGACGTTCGCGGGAAGTCTGCAAGGGGTCACGCGTACCCTGCCGTTGGAAATCTATCTCCAGCGTGAGACCGATCCGGATGCAGCGGTGGCGCTTTCGCTGGTGTTGGTCGTAGTCGCGGTGGTCATCGTGGTTGCGGTGCGTGGACGCGGATCGGCGGGTTCGTTGTGAGTGGCCTCCACGTCGACATCGAGATTCCGGAGCGCGACGTCGTTGCGACGTTCGACGTCGCGGCCGGTGAGGTGACCGCTGTCCTCGGACCGAACGGCGCAGGCAAGTCGACGGTACTGGCGGCGGTTGCCGGACTACATCACCCGCGGCGTGGGTTGATCGAACTGAATTCTCGCGTTCTCACCGATACCGGTAGGGGAGTCGCGTTGGCGCCGCATCGGCGCGGCACTGCTCTACTCGCGCAAGAGGCACTTCTCTTTCCCCACCTCAGTGCGGCCGCGAACGTGGCGTTCGCGCCGCGCAGTGCAGGGCGGTCGCGTCGCGATTCCGCCGATTCCGCGCGCCACTGGCTCGACGCAGTCGACGCCGCCGAATTGGCTGACCGCAAGCCGTCACAGCTCTCCGGCGGTCAAGCGCAACGAGTCGCAGTGGCGAGGGCATTGGCTGCTGAACCCGAACTACTCCTGCTCGACGAACCGATGTCTGCGCTCGACGTCGCCTCCGCCCCGGCATTGCGGTCGTTGCTGCGTAGAGTGCTCCGAACAGGAGATCGCACGGCCGTGCTTGTCACGCACGACGCTCTGGATGCGCTGGCCCTTGCCGACACCGTTGTCGTGCTGGACGGCGGCCGGGTCGTCGAACGTGGTGACGTACGAACAGTTCTGACTCGCCCGCGTAGTGCATTTGCAGCACGCATCGCAGGGATCAACTTGCGCGGCGGCACGATGGCCGGAGACGGAATGCTCAGGAGTCCGGTCGGGGTGGATATCGCGGGCCAGACGGAGACCGACCTACCGGCCGGCAGTGCCGCCGTGGCAGTCTTCGAGCCGCGAGCAGTGTCGGTCTACCTGGATCCGCCTCACGGGAGCCCACGAAACGCGTTTGCGGTCACGATCGCGGAGATCGAAAATCGAGGCGATGTCGTCCGAGTCCGAGCAGAGGACGAAGCCGGCCAACCGGGCTTGTCTGCCGACATCACGACGAGCGCAGCGGCCGAACTCGATCTGGTTCCGGGATCGACCGCTACGTTTGTGGTCAAGGCCACCGAGACGCTGATCTATGCGCAGGGCGCAGGCTCGTAGACGTCCTCTACGACCGAATCCGCATAGAGGGCTGCAATTTCGGACGCGTACTTCTCGGCTATCGGTTTGCGCCTGAGCTTCATCGTCGGTGTCAGCTCGTCGCCGCCTGGCTCCCAGAACGTGGTGAGTACGTGAAACCGCTTGATCTGCTCGGCCCTCGACAGACGCGAGTTTCCCTCGGCGACAGCAGTTGCAACGATGTCGACGATCCGAGCGTCCTTGGCGAGTACCGCGGCCTCGGCCGCAAGTCCCAGTGAGCGTGCCGCTCCGACCGCGGCGTCGGCGCTGAGAGTGATCAACGCTGTGTTGAACTTTCGGCCGTCTCCGATCGCCACGACCTCACCGATCAACGACGACGACGTCTTCACTGCGGTCTCGATGGCAGCGGGGGACATGTTCTTTCCCGACGCATTGATGATCAGCTCCTTCTTGCGATCGATCACCGTGAGGTATTCGTCTGCGTCGGCCGTGACGACATCTCCGGTCGAAAGCCAACCGTCTGCACTGATCGCTTCGGCCGTTTTTGCCGGTTCGCCGCGGTACCCCTTCATGACCAACGGTCCTCGAACCAGTAGCTCGCCGTCGGCCTCGATGCGCATTTCCATACCGGGGAGCAACTTTCCGACCGTTCCCAACTTGGTCGGCGCGGCCGGCGCGGTGCTCGCAATGCATGTCAGCTCGGACATTCCCCAGATCTCCGAGATCGGAACTCCCAGGGCTGCAAAGAATGCCAAGGTGTCCGGCGGAATCGGTGCGGCGCCAGAGATGGCCCACTTCAGTTCGGCAAAACCGAGTTTCGCACGCAGAGCGGAGAGGACCATTGCATCGGCTCGGGCGTAGTCCGCTTCCAGTTCGGCGGGGACTGTTTCACCGGCTCGCAAGTGTGCGAGCCGAGTGCGACCGACGTCGAGTGCCCACTGCAATGCCGCTCGCCGCGCGTCGTCCGGTTCGTTGGCGACGGCCGATTCGACTGCAACCTTCAGCTTTTCCCACACACGGGGGACGCTGCCCCAGATCGTGGGGCGACAGTCCGGAAGCGCGGCCGCTACCTGGCTCGGATCCGGTACGACTGTGATCTGGGTACCGAACACCATTTGCATGTACAGGCAGGTGAGCCGATCGGCGATGTGCGCCGACGGCATGTACGAGGTGATGCGGTCACCGAATTCGACGGGGAGTACAGCGCTTACTGCGTTGGTTTCGAACAACAGGCATGCATGAGTCGTCTCGACGCCCTTGGCGTTGCCGGTCGTGCCGGAGGTGTAGATCAACGTGGCGACGTCGTTCGGTTTCACCGCACGCCAGGTGCTCTCGAAATCGAAATCGGCGGCAGCAGAGGACTTCATCTGCTCCAGCGTCAGGGTGCCGGACTGCTGGGCAGACGGTTGCGCGTCGACGACCACGATCGTGTCGAGTGTGGCACCGGATCGGCGAACGGTATCCACGTACTGGGCCTCGCAGACGAGCACTCGCGCACCGGAATTGGCGAGGATGTAGTGGATGGCTTCGGGTGCCGACGTGTTGTAGATGGAGAAGGATGTCGCGCCGAGGTGTTGGGCGCCGACGTCGATCGGGTAGAACTCGATGCGGTTACTCATCATCAATGCAACCGTATCGCCATGTCCCACGCCGATTCCGGCCAATCCCGCGGCAACATCGCGAACCTGTTCGCCGTACGCGCGCCACGTCAGTGTTCGCGCATCGCCGATGTCTCGCAAAGCCACCGCGTCGGGCGCTACCGCCGACACTCGCTGGAAGGCTGCACACAACGTAGTCATGATGTTCTCCTGGATGCCTTTGTCAGGGCTGATGCATTCGTCGGGGCCGCAGCGGTGGTTCTGTCTTCGAGTTCGCGGATCAGGTCGTGTGCCTGTTTGTCTTTTGCCAGGTAACCGTCGGCAAGGACATTGATGAATCCGCGTCCCCACGCCCAGGGTTCCCAGGCAGCGGGGGCAAGGGTCCGGGCGGCGCGGCGCGCGATCGCGTCGGCGATCACCGTGGCGGCACGGTCCGGGGAGATTCGATGACGGAGGGGACCAGGTAGTCGAGCGTCGAGTTTGCGCCCGATCTCGTCGTCGTCGAGTGTGGCGCGTGCAAGTTGTGTATCCACCATCCCGAAGTACGCGATGCCGGCAGTAGCGCCGTAGCCGGCAACCTCGAGACGCAGCGCCCGGCCGAGCGCTTCGACCCCAGCCTTGCTGATCATGTACGAAGCGCCGCCCAAACCGGGGGCGAACGACGCCGCCGATGACACGACGACGATGTGCCCACTGTTGCGGATCACCTCGTCGATGGTCGGATGCACGGTGTTGAAGACGCCGGTGAGATTGACGTCGAGCACACGATCGAAGGCGTCGGGATCGATCTGGCGCAATGTTGCCGGGGGAGGGGTGATTCCGGCGTTGGCCACTACGACGTCGATTCTGCCCAGCTGCTCGATGATCGTTTGCACGGCTGCGGTCATGCCGTCCCGATCTCGGACATCGGCCGTCACCGTCACGACTCGCTGTGACTCGAATGAGCGCTCGGCCGTTGCCAATGAACTCTCGTTGACGTCGACCAGTGCCACGGTGGCCCCACGCCGGTGGAGAGTGCGCGCCAGCGCTGCACCGATACCGTCGCCTCCACCGGTGATCAGTACGACCTTCCCGGCGACGTCGTAGTCGAGTCGGCGTCCGGGCAGTGGAATGCCCAGATCGCGGACTGTTCCCGCAATTGCGGACAAGCGTCCCGTCATTGCTTCAGTGCCTTCCGTGTAGCGCGCGGATGAGAACCTTGACCAGCCAGTCGATTCGGGCGGTCCTTCGAAACGTCGTCAGTGGTAGGGGCGAACGGAATCGTTGCCGAGTCGTCGAACGAGCGTAGGTGAACTCCTTCAGACCATCTGGGCCGTGAACGCGTCCGAAACCAGATGCTCCGACCCCACCCAGTGGCAGGTTGGGAACCGCGGCATACATCACGTAAGAGTTCACCGACGCTCCTCCGGATCGGAGCCGATCGGCAACAGCCGCTCCGTCCTTGCCGAACACGCTTGCTCCCAATGCGTATGGCGACGCATTGACCAACTCCACCGCCTCGTCCATCGAGGCGACCTTGGTGATCGTCATCGTCGGGCCGAAAGTTTCCTCCGTGACGGCGAGGCTGTCTTCGGGGACGTCGACCATGATGGTCGGTTGCACGTACTGGCCGGAGATCGAGCCGAGCCCTCCGAGAACGACACGTCCACCCCGCGACATCGCGTCGTCGATGTGGCGCCGGATTACAGCCACTTGCGAGGGCATGGTGATCGGACCGATCTTGTCTTCGGCACCCGGACCCGCATGAACTCGGGCAGCCAAAGTGATTGTCTTGTCGATAAACTCGCCGTAGACATGTTCGTGCACGTATACACGCTCGACGCCCAGACAGGTTTGACCGGAGTTGGACAATGCTCCCCACACCGCAGCATCCGCGGCGGCACCGACATTTCCGTCGGCATCAAGGATGAGCGCGTCCTTACCACCACATTCCATCAACACCGGTGTGAGGGTCTCGGCGCACGCTGCCATGACTTTCTTGCCCGTCGCGGTCGATCCGGTGAACCCGATCTTGTCGACACCGGCCAGGCACAGTGCCGCGCCGACCGAACCATCGCCCGTGACGACCTGCAGCACAGGATGTTCAGGGACGACCTCGGCGAAGGCGCGGCCCAACCATTGCCCGACTGCCGGTGCGAACTCACTCGGCTTGTAGACCACGGCGTTGCCTGCAGCCAGCGAGAACGAGAGCGAACCGAGTGGGGTGAAGACCGGATAGTTCCACGGACCGATCACACCGATCACCCCGAGAGGTCGATACTCCACCGAGGCGGCCTGATTGACCGTCAACAAACTGGAGCGGACGCTGCGCCTGCCCAATACCTTTCGGGCATTCTTCGACGCCCACGCGAGATGTTCTAGTGCCATGGCGATTTCGAGCATCGCGTCAGGGTGCGGCTTGCCCATGTCCCGGTGCACGACGTCGGCGAGTTCGGATGCGCGACGAGCGATGATTCCTCGCCACCGATCCAGTCGACGAGCGCGTTGCTCGAATGTCAGTTCTGCCCACCATTCGGAAGCAGTACGGGCGTCGCGCACTGCCTGTGTCACTGTGTCGTCGGACGCCTGTGTGGTCGTGTCGATCTCGGTCGCCGTCATCGTGGAGTTCCTTGAAGTGTGTGGTGGACGGCGCCGTCGGCCCAGCCGCGGGTGACGCGTTGGAGGATCGGTTGGGACAGAGTCAGAATGGGGGCGAACCACGGCTGCGCTTGCACAGCGAACGTCCAGGTGAGGCGGCTGCCAGTCGAAGTCGGTTCCAACACCAGATCTTCAGCGAAGCGTTTGAACCCCGGAAGTGACGCCGACTCCACGTAGAACGACATCCGGCGCCCCTCGTCCCAGCGGAAGAATCGCTCGTTCAGTGCAGCAAAAGCGCCGGCTCGCACGGTTCGCGTAGTCCCGACGCCGAATGGTCTGTCCGAGGTCCAGTCGGCTCCGGTGATCCCGTGCGCCCACGACGTGAGCGCTCCGTCCGAGGTCAACGTCTGCCACAAGCTTTCACATGTCGCTTCGGATTCGATCCGGTGAGTGATCACCAGCGGAGCGGAGCGGATGAAGGCTGCGTCGGCCGCAGAAAGAGAGAATTTTCCCTTCACAGGTCCACCACCAAAGACCCACCGGTGGAGCGTGATCGACAGGTCAACATCGAACCAATACGTTCGGATTCGGTGAGGAGGGTGTCTCGATGCTCGACGGTCCCGGAGAGCACCCGGACCTTGCATGTACCGCAGAAGCCCTGTTGGCATGAATACGCTACTCCGGGAAGTACGCGTCGTATTGCAGCCAATGCACTTTCGGACTCGCCCACATCGACGGTGAGTCCGGTGCGCGCCAGATGCACCGTGAACTCCTTGCCGTCGACTACCGGGAGTGGGGAGAACCTCTCGCTGTGCACCGATCCGGTCGGGTTGGCGGCGAAAGTTGCCGCACGCACCGTGTTCATCAGCGGAACCGGTCCGCACGTGTACACCGCGGCACCTGGATCCGCAGCAGCGACGAGTGTTCCGATATCCGTCGGACCCAGCTCGTCGTCGGGTCGGATGGTTACCCGGCCGCTGGAATACTCCTCGATCTCGTTCAGGAATGGCATAGCTGCCCGAGTTCGTCCGAGATAGTCCAATCGCCACGGGACTCCGCGGCGGTGACAGCGTTGCACCATGGGAAGTATCGGAGTGATCCCGATTCCGCCCGCAACAAAGAGGTACGACGGAGCAGTGACAAAAGGAAATGCATTCCGCGGCCCTCGTACGTCGACAACCATTCCGGGTTTCAGCGACTCGTGTATCTCGCGGGAGCCGCCCCCGCCTTCGTCGATCCGCCGGACGGCGATCCGATACGAGGTCAAGTCGTCTGGGTCTCCGCACAACGAATACTGTCGTTGCCTTCCCGAGGGGAGAATGACGTCTAGGTGAGCGCCGGGAATCCACGACGGCAGGGTGATTCCTTCCCTCGGGGTCAAGGTGACACTCAGGACGTCTGCGCACTCGAACCGGACGGACTTCACGTCCAGCGTCATGTCGAATCCGCTGTAGCGGACCGGGTTGGGACGCGAAAGTATCTGCGCTGCAGGACTTGACGCAAAGATTCGACGGTATGCGCTCGTCGCCTGTGCGGCAATCCTCAACGACCGGGTCGGTGTGAAGTCTTGTGCGTCGTGAGGACGGTCGGCAGTCGTCTTGTTCATCCTTCACTCTTTTCGGAAGAACGATTGGCGGCAGGTGAGCGAGCGAGGTAGCGCATGGCTACGTCCATGTCCCCGATCTGGGACGGATGGAAGCTCGGCCGCAGATACGGAGGAATCTCGGTGATCAGGAATTTCATGTTCGGGACCAGGCCGCGGCGAGTGGCGCTGATCAGTTGCAGAGGCCACAGGCGGCCCTTCGCCTTCGACGGGTCCTGCCGGAAGAGGTAGTTCATCGAGGCGATGAACAACACGAACAACGTGAAGCTGGCGAGTAGCGCCGTGCGAACGCGGCGGGCGTAGCTACCGTCCACGTACATGTAGGCGTCGAAGGCCACGTTGCGGTGCTCGACTTCCTCGGCGCCGTGCCACTTGACCATGTCGAGCATCGTCGGGTGCATGCCGGCATCTTCGAGGGCGGGATCGGTGAGCAGCCATTCCCCGACCACCGCCGTGTAGTGCTCCATCGCGGCAAACAAGCCGAGACGTTCACAGAGCCAGGCGTGCTTGGCTTTTCCGGTCAATCCTTTGTCGCCCAATATCTTGTCCACGAGCCAGTCCATCCGGCGTGACATCGGTTTCATGTCCATGCCGAGGTCCGCAAGATGCTCGCGTGCACCTTTGTGCGACGACGCGTGTGTTGCTTCCTGTCCGACGAATCCCACCACCTCTTCGTGCAGGCGGGGGTCCTCGATGAGCGGGAGTGCTTCGGCGAGCGTTGCGGACATGGCCCGCTCTCCCTCGGGCAACACGAGATGCATGAAGTTGATGACGTGGGTGACCATCGGTTCGTTCGGCACGTAATGCAGTGGTACGCCGTCCCAGTCGAATTCGACGTCACGGGCGGCGATCGCATGTGCTTCGTCGGTGTATCGGCGCGCGCCGGACGGTGCGACGACGGGTGTGCCTCGGAAGGCGTTGATGCCGAGCATTATCGGCTCCTCACGGTTTCTCGGGCAGTGGTGAGTGATTCGGACGAGACGGGTTGTACCTGCGCGTAGTGAGCGAGGTCGGCTCGTTTGGTCCTGGTGCGGAAGGATCGGTTGAATCCGGGATAGAAGGTGTAATTGCGGCCGCCGTCGACGAGGTAGTAACTACTGCACCCGCCGGCGTTCCATACGCTGGTGGCGAGTCGGCGGTCGGTCGCGCGCACGAACTCTCTCTGCACGTCTGCCCGGACGTCGATACTGCCGATGCCGCGCTCGTCCATTTGAAGAATGCAGCTCACGATGTACTCGACCTGCGCTTCGATCGTGACGACCTGCGAGGTGTAGACCACGGAATTGGGGCCGAGGATCATGAAGAAGTTCGGAAACCCGCTGATGGTGGTGCCGAGGAAGGCCTCGGCACTGCCGTTCCACGTCTGCGCGAGGCTGCGGCCGTCCTTGCCCCGGATGATGTCGAACGACGGGTTGTCTCCCATACGAAAGCCGGTTCCCATGACTATGGTGTCGACTTCCCGGAAGGCGCCGTCCGCGGTGAGGACTCCGCGCTCCTGCACCTCGACGATTCCGTCCGTCACCACCTCCACATTGGGTGACGCCAGCGCGGGATAGTAGGTGTTCGAGAACGTCGGACGCTTGCATCCGAATACGTAGTGGGGGAGCAGCTTTGCGCGAAGCTCCGGGTCCCGCACCTGCCGGCGAAGGTGTGCTCGGCCGAGTGCGGCCAGCCCTTTGAGCAGTGACGGCTTGTACACGAATCCGGGTACCAGGGCTTCTTGGAGCAGGTCGAGTCCCTTGCGTGCCAGTCGTTGGGTGAGCGGCACCCGCTCGAAGAGAGCGCTCGGCCAGCCGGTCATCGGCTGATCCGGGTGCGGCAGGATCCACGTCGGTGTCCGCTGGAACACGGTCAACGTGTCCGCGAGCGGTTGCAGTCTGGGGATGATCTGCACCGCAGAGGCACCGGTGCCGACCACGGCTATCCGCTCACCGCGAAGGTCGTGGTCGTGGTTCCAGTCCGCGGTGTGGAACATCTGACCACGAAACGATTCGAGCCCGGGAAGGTCGGGTGTGGCGGGGGCACTGAACGGGCCGGTGGCCGCGACCAGGAACTGTGTCTCCCACACGGTTTCCGCAGTGTGTACCCGCCAGATCTGGGCTTGCTCGTCCCACGAAGCTTCTGTCACGTCCTGGTTGCAGTGGAAATGACCGGCCAGTCCGAAGCGATGGACGCAATCCCGGAGATAGTCGTAGATCTCGGGCTGTAGCGGATACAGCCGCGTCCAGTTCGGATTTGGCGCAAACGAGAACGAGTACAGAATCGACGGGATGTCGCACTGTGCACCGGGGTAGGTATTGACCTGCCAGGTCCCCCCGGGCTCCGCGGCACGTTCCAGAACGACGAAGTCGTCGATCCCGGACTGCTTCAAGCGGACAGCCGTTCCGATGCCGCCGAAACCGGCTCCGATGACGACGACTCGTGTTCGGCGAGTTCGAGTTTCCTCGTCACCGGCCGATGGCCCCGAGGTTGGGTCGATGTCGACCATGTGTGACGCCTCCTGATTGGTGCGTGAACAACTGAACGAAGAGTAAGTCTGACATCAAGTGATGTCAACAGCGGTTGATGTCAGAATTCAACTGATTGACATCGGGCGATGTCAGTTCGCTTGCGGAGGTCGCCGCGATAACCTGAGGTCGAGAGCGCTGCCGGTCAGTGAGAACATGGGGACATGACGGATACCGAGGCTCGGCGCACCGGCCCGCGCAGGTGGCGTGGGCAGGAACCGGAAGATCGCCGCGCCGCGCGCCGGACACAGCTGATCGAAGCCGGGTTGCAGATCATGGGCACCGAGGGAGCGGCCGCCGCGACCATGCGTGCGACCTGCCGCGAGGCCGCGCTGACCGAACGGTACTTCTACGAGAGCTTCGCCAACCGTGACGAACTGCTGGTCGCCGTGCTCGACGAGGTCGTTCTCGGTGCGCGTGACACTATTCTGGACGCTCTCGAGGCGGCGCCTTCCGAACCGTCGGCCCTGATCCGCCACGTGGTGAAGGCCTTCACCAACTACGTATTCAAAGATCCTCGACGTGGACGCATCATGTTCGTCGAATCCCAGGCGGAACCTGCGCTGTGGGATCGAGGGCGAGAATTGATGGCGGAGTTCACGAATCCGATTTCCGCGTCGCTCGAGCTGATGTACGGCGGCGAGGCAACCGACTCCGCGAACTCCGAACTCAATTCGGTGGGGCTGTTCGGTGCCCTCGCGTTCATCTATCAGGCGCACACCCCGTCCTCCAAGATCTCTCGAAAGCGTTTGGTGGAGCACATTTCGCTCATGGTCGAGGCGCAGGCGACGGTCAACAGCACGCCTGCGAGAAAAGAATGACGTCCGCGTCGGCCACAGGCGGAAGGCGTCTCGGTCCCGAAGACCGGCGTGAGCAGATCATTGTCAGCGCGGCAAAGGTTTTCGAGGAGAAGTCTTTTGCCGACGTCTCGATGACCGAGTTGGCCAAGGCGGCTGGGGTCGGACGTCCGCTGCTCAATCATTACTTCGGCTCCAAGCGGGAGTTGTATCTCGACGTCGTGCGGCGGTTCGTCTTCATTCCCGAAGTGGCGGTGGACCGCATTCCGCGATCGGCGAGCCAGGAGAAGCGGATCGGCGCCGTGATCGATCGGTGGCTCGACGTCGCCTGGCGTCATCGCGACATGTGGATCTCGACAGTCATGTCCGACGACCTCCGCCGTGATCCCGAGATGGATCGGATCCTCCAGGATGCTGACGACGTTGCTGCGCGACGCATGATGGATGCGCTCGAGATTCGACCGAGTGAAGGCAGCGAGGCTGCTGTTCATTCGATGATCGTGGCGTACGGAGGCTTGGCGAAGGCCGCCAGTAAGCAGTGGTTGGTGACGGGAGCCCTCGACCGCGAACAGGTGCACCTTCTGCTGGTACGCAGTTTGCTCGCCATCGTGCGTGACGTTCTGCCGGCGTGCGAGGCGGATTCCTGATTGCTCAGAGTGATCTCGCCACGAGGTCCTTCATGACTTCGTTCGATCCGGCGTAGATTCGCTGAATACGAGCGTCGGCATACATCTGAGCGATGGGATATTCGAGTATGTAGCCGTACCCGCCGTGTAGTTGCACGCAGCGGTCGATCACGGCGCACTGCTGATCGGTGAGCCAGTACTTGGCCATCGCGGCGGTAGTCGCATCGAGCTGCCCGGCAAGGTATTTGACGATGCAGTCGTCGATGAACGTTCGTGAGATACGAGCGATGGACGCGCACTCGGCAAGCTCGAAGCGCGTGTTCTGCAGATCGAAGAGCGTTTGCCCGAACATGTTTCGGGATTTGGTGTACTCGACGGTGAGGGCGACTGCACGATCCATTGCCGCAGTGGCTGCAACTCCGCAGATCAATCGTTCAGGCAGTAGCTGCTGCATCAGCTGGGCAAACCCTGTGCCTTCGCGGTCCCCGAGCAGGTTTGTTGCAGGCACCCGCAAGCGGTCGAAGAACAGCTCGGTGGTGTCCTGGCCCTTCTGTCCGACCTTCTCGAGTATTCGCCCGCGCTCGAAACCCGGTGTGTTGTCATCGACCTCGGCCACGATGAGCGACACTCCACGCGCTCCGAGGCTGGGATCGGTCTTGGCGGCAATGATCACCAGATCACAATTGCGACCGTTGGAGATGAAGGTCTTTGCGCCGCTGATCAGATAGTCGTCACCGTCGCGGACGGCTCGGGTGGTGATGTTCTGCAAGTCGGATCCGGTGCCGGGCTCGGTCATGGCGATTGCGCCCACCCACTCGCCACTCACCAGCTTCGGTAGCCAGCGCAGTTTGTGCTCGTGATCGGCGTAGGCATTGAGGTAGTGCGGCACGATTCCCGAGTGCACGCCGAGTTGGAGTGAATGATCACCCGCCATGACCTGCTCGTGGAACAGCACGGCGTCGTGCGCGAAAGTTCCTCCTCCGCCGCCGTACTCGGTGGGGATCGACATGCCGGCGAGCCCGAGCGCCCCGAGTTCTCGATATGCGGATTTGTCGGGAAAACCTTGGGACGCGAAGCGTTTCTGATGTGGTGTGACGTGTTTGGCGAAGAAGTTCCTTGCCAGGTCGGCCACGGCCTCCAATTCGTCGTCCATCCACGGGGACCGTCGTTCTGCGGTCCGGGTTGCGGTAGATCCTTGCGTCATCGTGATTCTCCCGATCGATGAAGTGCGACCCGCGAGCGGATCCGACTCCACCTATCATCCACACTGTTGACATAGTGTCAATAAAGGGGTGGTCGAATCGACCTCCGGACCCGCCTCGAATTCCACGTCGGCCGCCCGCAAGAATGGGACGACACAGACACGAACAGGCCGGCGCGAAGGATGGGCAGTGGACCCCGAAGAAACATCAGCGGGTCGCGAGTCCGACCTCCCGGCTCCGCGGCCGGCGCGCAGCGTCCTGTTCGGATTGCCGCCGGTGGGAAACCGGTACCCCGGAGCGGTGCGCGTCGCCCTCGCCCTGGCGATTCCGGCGGCCATCGCCACACTGCTCGGATTCGGGTCTGCTTCGCTCCTGGTCGGCCTCGGTGCATTTGCATCGATCTACGGTGAGGGTCGTCCGTACCGGAGCAGGTGGAAGGCAGTCGGTATCGCTGCGACGGCGCTGACGATCCTGTCCTTCGTCGGGGCATCGGTGGGTGAGCCCGTCCACCGAGCCATCGCTGAGGGAGCGCCGACGGTGCTGCTGGTCTTTGTCGTGCTGATCATGGCCGTCGTGGTGTCGACCTGCGCCTTCACCGTCGACGCGCTTCGATTGGGTCCACCGGGCGCGTTCTTTCTGTTGCTCACCACCGAGATCAGTTCCGTGATCGCCACTCCCGGTCAGCCGCCTGTCGAGGTCGCGATGTGGACGGCAATCGGTGGGATCAGCGCGGTGGTCGTCTCGATGACGGGAATCCTGTGGGCACCGAGAGCTGTCGAACGCAGCGCTGTACAGGCAGCCGTCTCGGCCGTTGCGGAGTACACGGACGCTCAGGCGAGGTACGCCCCACCCGAACTCACGCGAGACAAACGCCACGCTGCAGCACTTCGGCTGCACGACGCGTGGCAGTGCCTCTACCGCGGCGCAATCGTCGGGAAAGACCACCCGTTGACCCGTGAACTCGAACGAGCGCAGATCTCGATGGCCAGGGCGATCTCCGACGACCACGATCCGGAACTCATGGCCGACCCCGCGTTCGACGTCGACGACGTCGGTGCTCACCCGCCTCTGCCCGACCCGACGATCCGATATCGGTTCCTCCGCGCCTGCAATCGGTCCAGCCGAGCGTCGGTGACGGCACTTCGGCTGTCCATTGCCTGTATGGCGGCGGGAACCCTCACCGTCCTGCTCGGCATCGATCGCCCGGACTGGGCGGTGATCGCCGCGGCGATGGTCCTTCATCAAGGACCGGACCGAATACTGGGCACCTATCGCGGAATCCACCGCATCGGTGGGACCGTCCTCGGGTTGATTCTGTTGGGTGCCATCTACTCCTGGAGTCCGACCGGTCTGTGGTTGGTGGCGGTACTTGCAGTCCTGATGGCGGGGATCGAGCTGTTCCTGGTGCGGAATTACGGGATAGCCGTCATCTTCATCACCGCCCTCGCGATTCTCCTCGGCGCGGCCGGTGGTGCGCACGGGACCGTCCGACATCTGATCCTCAGCCGCATGCTCGAGACGGCAATCGGCGTCGTCGTGGCGTTGGTGGTCCTGTGGACGGTGGGGCGCGGTGCGCATCGACGCACTCTGATCTGGGTCGACGAACGGGCGGGTAGCGTCCTGTTCAAGCTGCTGACCGAAATTCGCGCGAGGCACTATGCACCACAGGCGAATTGGTCGGAGCTTTCGGAGCTTCGTCGGGACCTGGACTTCGAACTGCGAGGTAGCGCGATGGCCGGGATCGACGCCGCCCACAACGAACCCGAGTGGGCGTCGCAGCAGTGGAGGACGCACACCGAATTGCATCATCTGGGATCGGATGTACTGCACCGACTGTGGTTCGGCACGCAGGTGTCCAGATCACACCTCGAGGAATGGGAGTCTCGCTACTTGCGTTCGGGTTCGGTGTGATCGAGCATCGGCACAGCGCTGAACTTGGCTGGATTCGCAATGTCGTAGGCTGCGCACACAACTCCGTCGCGGACAGTGAAGCCGGCAACGCGAGCGGCGAACTGCGGGTACTGGTCGTCCCCCGGTGAGCCGGCGAATACACCGCCGAGCTGTCCGTTGACGAGAACCGGTGACATCGAGAACACCGCTGCCGGTCCGTACTTGCGGGCCAATCCCAGGTAGAACCGCGCCACACGATCACTGCCGCGAACGACGTTGACGGCCGTGCGGGTAGTTCCGCCTGCGTCACCGATCAGGACGGCATCGGGATCGAGTGCATCGATCACGGCGTTCAGATCTCCACTCGCGATAGCCGTCACCAATCGCTCGACGGCAGCAGCATGCTCCTCGCTACTGACCGGGACCGGCGCCGACGCTGCGGCTTTACGGGCCCGCGAGGCCAACTGACGGGCAGTGGCTACTTCGATGTCGAGGATGCGCGCAACCTCGGCGAAGGGCACGTCGAAGCCATCATGCAGGACGAAGGCAACGCGTTGAGCGGGAGTAAGGGTGTCCAGGACGACGAGGGCCGCAAAACGATTCTGTTCCTGCCTCACGACGTACTCCAGCGGATCGGGTGTCGCTGAGGGTGTGCCCGCGGTGGCGTCGACGGGCGTGACGATCGGCTCCGGAAGCCACTGTCCGACATAGCTTTCT
The DNA here is from genome assembly GCF_963525155.1 of uncultured Rhodococcus sp. Lineage (NCBI taxonomy): Bacteria > Bacillati > Actinomycetota > Actinomycetes > Mycobacteriales > Nocardiaceae > Rhodococcus > uncultured Rhodococcus sp. The sequence continues at coordinate 2,948 of NZ_CAURKP010000043.1, read as the reverse complement.
CGTCTGACCGCGGCCGATTTGAGATGATCGAGGCAGATTCGGCCGACAACTGTGGTGAGCCATCCGCGCAGTTCGCGGATCTGCAATTCGTCGCCTCGCGTGTTTTCGGCAACTTGAAGCCGTATCCACGCTTCCTGCACCGCATCCTGAGCGTCGCTGAAACTTCCGGTGAGACGGTAGGCCACCGACGTCAGGTGGCCACGGTGTTGCTCGAAGTCCTGCGCAGTCGTCGGCGAAAGCATGCCCTCATGATACGGACCTCACACATTAAATCCGGCATGAATGTAACCGTTGACCCAGGTAGTGGGTGCCGACGTATGGTTTCGGCACTGCTCACGGCTCGATCCTGTCTGCACATTCATTGGAGTCTCACGTGTTTCGGTCTTTCCCGCTCATGTCGCTCAACTGTTGTCGTTGAACTGACATTCCCCACACCTGCCTGTGCCGAGCGCCGCACACGGCGCTCCGGACAGGTGTAGCCGAGAACTGAACCAATCATCTTCTACAGGAAGCAACTTCATGATTCGCCCTCGTTTCGCGCGCTCGGTAGCCGCGGTCGTCGCTCTTGTCACTCTGTCCAGTTTTGCCGTTGCCTGCTCGGGCTCCTCCGACGAAGTGGTCAAGACCGCCGACGGCAAGACCGTCCTGCGGTACGAGGGCAGCACCGGACAGGTCATCTACCCCGAACTGGCCGCTGACCTCGGCTACTTCAACGACGTGGAGCTCAACTGGATCGGCGATACGACCAGCGGCCCTCAGAGCATTCAGAACGCAGCGACCGGTCAAACCGAGTTCGGGGGAGCGTTCAACGGTGCGGTGGTGAAGTTGGCTTCCGCGGGTTCACCGATCACCTCGGTCATCGGGTACTACGGCTCGGACAAGGAGAGCTTCAACGGTTACTACGTTCTCGACGACAGTCCGATCAAATCGGCGAAGGACCTGATCGGCAAGAAGGTCGGGATGAACACCCTCGGTGCGCACCACGAGTTCGTCGTGCGTGAATGGCTTGCGCGGGAGGGGCTTACACCGGACGAGATCAAGCAGGTGGAACTGATCGTGGTTCCGCCGGTCAACACGGAACAAGCGTTGCGGCAGGGACAGATCGACGTCGCCACCCTCGGCTCGGTCTTCCGTGACTCAGCGCTCGAACGCGGTGGTCTTCGCGAGCTGTTCACCGACGAATCGCTGTTCGGCTCGTTCACCTACGGCACGTTGGTGTTCCGTGACGACTACATCGCGCAGAACAAGGAGGCGGTCGCCGATTTCGTGCAGGGAACAGCGAGGGCCATCCGCTGGACGCAGACACACCCACGAGAAGAAGTGATCGCGAAGCTGACGTCGATCATCAACAGCCGCGGACGCAACGAGGACACCAAGCTCATCAGCTACTGGAAGAGCCCAGGAGTCGCCGGCCCCGGCGGAACGATCACCGATACCGAGATCAGCACGTGGATCGACTGGCTCACCCGTAACGGCGAACTCGAAGAAGGAAAGTTGAAGCCGTCGGACATCTACACCAACGAATTCAACCCATACGCCAACGGAACGTATTCACCCGACAGCGGCGCTGACGGACAGGCACTGGAGGCAGCAAAATGAGCACAGAACCGAAACTACGGCTCGAGCACGTCACCAAACAGTTCGACATTCGTGGGACCGACGAAGTTTTCACCGCGGTCGAGGACATCAACATCGACGTGGCGCCGGGGGAGTTCCTGGTCCTCGTCGGGCCGAGTGGTTGCGGCAAGTCGACTCTGCTGGACCTCCTCGGAGGACTCAGTTCGCCCACTTCCGGTCGAATCCTTCTGGACGGCAAGCAGATCACGGGCCCAGGCTTGGATCGGGGAATCGTCTTCCAGCAATACGCGCTACTTCCATGGCGAACTGCACGTCACAACATCGAGTTCGGACTCGAAGCGAAGGGCGTGAAGAAGAGCGAGCGACGCGAGCTCGCCGAGCATTACCTCGAACTGGTCGGTCTGCAAGGTTTCGCGGATCGCTATCCGCACGAGTTGTCCGGTGGAATGAAGCAGCGAGTCGCGATCGCCCGCAGCCTGGCATTCGACCCCGAAGTGTTGCTGATGGACGAACCATTTGCTGCGCTGGACGCACAGACGCGAGAGTCGCTGCAGGACGAGCTTCTGCGCATCTGGAAGGCCACCGGCAAGACCATCCTGTTCATCACCCACGGAATCGACGAGGCCATCTACCTCGGGCAACGTGTTGCAGTACTGACTTCGCGGCCGGGGCGCGTCAAGACAATCGTCGACATCGACATCGACCGGTCCGGCGACGACGTGCGATCAGGTGAGGAGTTCCGAGTGTTCCGGCACCGGATCTGGACGCTGCTGCACGGTGAAGTCGAGCGCGCTCGGGCCGGCGAACTCGATCCTGCCAAGGAGGTTGCACATGTCTAGCGCATTGGCGACGCCGGAGGTGGTCGCCACCCCGAAACCGTTGGCCGACAAAACACCTGACATTGCGCAGCGGAGCCAGGCCGGCGGCAAGGCGGCGCGCTACATTCGTTCCACCGCCTGGCGGATTGCCAAGCCGTCGATTGCGATCGCGATCTTCCTCGGGATCTGGGAAGCGGCACCTCGGCTCGGGCTGGTGGACAAGGTCTTCCTCCCGCCCTTCACCGAAGTTGTGTCCGCATTCTTCACTCTCGCCGAGAACGGACAATTGCAAGAGCATGTTTCGGCCAGTCTGACGCGTGCGCTGACCGGCTTCTTCGTGGCCATCGCGATCGCGATTCCGTTGGGAATTGCGATCGCCTGGTACCGCCCGGTCTCCGACTTCCTCAACCCGATTCTCGAATTGTTCCGCAACACAGCAGCCTTGGCGCTGCTTCCCGTCTTCGTGCTGATTCTCGGAATCGGTGAGGAATCGAAGATCGCCCTTGTGATCTACGCCTGCACCTTCCCGATCCTGCTCAACACCATTTCGGG
>NZ_CAURKP010000042.1:0-35692 GCF_963525155.1 uncultured Rhodococcus sp. | reverse complement strand
CCCTCGAACCCACTGACCGGCGACGATGGGCAGCACTGGGCGCCCTCTGCACATCCCTCGTCGTAGTCACGATCGACAACACCATCCTCAACACCGCTATCCCGACCCTTGCCCGCGAACTGCGGGCGACCACCGTCGACCTGCAATGGATCACCAACGCATACACATTGGCGTTCGCCGCCTTGCTCATCACGGCAGGTGGACTCGGCGCGAGATTCGGTCACCGTCGGATACTTCTGACCGGCCTCACCTTGTTCGCTCTCGGGTCAGCCTTCGCTGCCCTCTCTCACACGTCGTTGCAGCTGATCGGCTGGAGAACAGCGATGGGGGCAGCCGCCGCACTGGTCATGCCGGCGACGCTGTCACTTGTCGTCTCGATGTTCGCCCCGCACGAGAGAGGCCGGGCGATAGGAATCTGGTCTGCAACCGCCGGACTGGGAATCGCGATCGGCCCCGTGGCCGGTGGCGTACTTCTCGAACATTTCAGTTGGGGAAGCGTCTTCTGGATAAACGTCCCACTGGTCGCCGTTGTGATAGCCGCGACGGTTTCTCTTGTGCCCTCAGCAGGAGGAATGGTCAAGGGTTCCTTCGACATCCCCGGACTCCTGTTGTCCGCCGGCGGACTGGCTTTGATCGTGGATGCCCTCACCCAAGCAAGCCTTCGCGGATGGTCGTCGCCCATCACGGTGCTGGAGATCGTCAGCGCAACAGCACTTCTCGCCAGGTTCGTCTGGTGGGAGCTGCGGGCCCCGGCGCCGATGACAGACGTGCGCATCTTCACCAGCCGAGTGTTCAGCATCTCCAATGCCATCTTGGCCGCAACGTTCTTCGCCTTGTTCGGTGTTCTCTTCACGTACACGCAATACCTCCAATTCGTTCGCGGTTACGGTCCATTGGTTGCCGGCGTCGGTGCAGTTCCGTTTGCACTGGTGATGGCGACTGTCGCCTCCAGCAGCGATCGTGTGGTTGGCCGACTCGGGGTGCGCAGTTCGATCGCGGGCGGCCTCGCGGTCATGTCCGTGGGACTGTTGGTCTTGTCGATCGCCGCGGGTAGGTACGCACCGTTCGGGGTCCTGGCTGCGATCATGGCACTGGTTGGCGCCGGGATGGGGCTGGTCATGGCTCCGGCAACAACTGCGTCGATGTCGTCGGTTGCGCCCCAGCAGGCTGCGATGGCAAGTTCGATCAACAGTGTCGTAAGGGAATTGGGTGGAGTTCTGGGCGTCGCCGTCGTCGGGACAGTCGTAGCAACGGTTTTCCGGTCCCGCTTCGAACCCGGAGTCGGCACTTCCACAGTCGATCTGGCGCAGATCCACGCCGACGCTCCCCCGGTGAGCATTGTGGCGGAAGCAGCGAATCAGGCTTACACTTCGGCGATGTGCATGGGAATCCAGATCTGTGCCGCAGCAGCGTTCCTCGGCGCGTTGGCCGTTATTGCCTTGTTTCCCGCACCACGTCGCCCGGCTTCTTGTCCTCCCGCAGACCCCGCCAACTCGGATGGCGAAGGCGTCCGGTCCCCGTCCATTCCATGAACCGCACCTCACCGACGAGTTCAGGCCTCACCCACACCGCACCCTTGCGGTCATCTGCTGGAAGTTCCGCCTCGAACGGACTTTCCTTCTGACGCAACGGTTCCAGCAACGCAAGCAGTGACTCCAAATCACGATCACTGAAGCCGGTACCGACGCGTCCCACGTAGGTCAATCCATCCTCACCCGGAATTCCCATGAGCAGCGCCCCGATCCCTTGCGCTCGATTGCCCTGCCCGGTGCGCCACCCACCGATCACCACCTCTTGGGTGCGCCAGTTCTTCACCTTGATCCAACTCGACCCCCGCCGCCCTGGAAGGTAGACCGATGCACGACGTTTGGCGACAATCCCTTCCCACCCGGCATCGGTGCTCACCTCCAAGGCGTTCTCCGCCGTGCCCTCGATCTGCGGTGGTACCTCGAGCTCACCGACCTTGCCCGCCAACGCATTCAACACGGTGCGCCGGTCCGAGTAGGATTTCCGCAGCAAAGACACTCCGTCGAGGTACAGAAGATCGAAGGCCAGGAACACCGGTTCCCCACCTCGCTGGAGGAGGCCGAAATCGGTGACTCCCACGTCGTTGTACGCCACCACTTCACCGTCGAGAACCACGTCATGACCGTCCAGCACCGCGGCCAACCCGGCAAGGGCGGGATAGTCCCGGGTCTTGTCGTTACCCGCGCGACTGCGAAGCGACATTGTGCCCGAATGATATTCGAGAATCACTCGAATCCCGTCCCACTTTCCTTCGAAGGCCCACTCCTGCGGGTCGAGACCTTCGAGCGTTCCAGCGGTGGCAAGCATCGGCTCGAGATTCTTGGGAAACTCCGTTCCGAAACTCGCGTTCTGATCCTTCATCAGATGCATCAACCACTGATCACCCTTTGTCCGGATCAGCGCGAAGCGTCCCTGCACCCGTTTCCCACTGAGGCGCACGATCACCTCGTCTTCACGCCACTTCTCGGTCTCGTATGTCCCGGAATCCCAGATCGTCATCGAACCGCCGCCGTACTCCCCCTTCGGAATCGTGCCCGAGAACGTGGCGTATTCGAGCGGATGATCTTCGGTGTGCACGGCCAACCGATTTTCTCCGGCACTGGTCGGCACACCCTTCGGGACTGCCCAGGACACGAGCACACCATCCCGCTCGAGGCGAACGTCGTAATGCAATCGTCTGGCGTGATGTTCTTGAATAACAAAGGTATTGCCCGCTGTCTCGTTGGCCACCGCAGCAGGGATCGGCTCCGGTGTCCGGTCGGCCGACCGCTTGTTGCGATAGTGCGCCAACGTATCGGCTACAGCCGCCGAGACCGGCGGATCCAGATCGCCCAGCAGATCACCGTCGGATTCGACGCGCTCCAGAACCTCGTCGAACAACAGATGCCGTAGTTTCGGATCGTCGAGTTCGTCCCAACTGCGCGGCGCGGCAACATAGGGTTGATAGCGACCGCGCATCGAGTACGGCGCAATGGTTGTCTTGGCTGCGTTGTTCTGACTCCAGTCCACGAAAATCTTGCCTGCCCGCACATTTCGAGCCATCGTCGCGGTGACAAGATCCGGGTGAAGCTTCTCGAGTCCGGTGGCGATCTGCTTGGCGACAGTCGACGCACCGCTGCCATCCAAGGCTCGATCCAGTGGAACGTAGAGGTGAATTCCCTTGCTACCACTGGTTACCGGATAGGCAGTCCACCCCAGAGTTGCGACCAGATCTCGAATCGACCTCGCCACCTCGGCGCACTCGGTCAATCCGACGCCTTCGCCCGGGTCGAGATCGAATACCAGTCGTGTCGCCGGACCACGCTCGGAACCGTCGAATCGCCATTGGGGAACGTGCAATTCGAGTGCGGCCTGCTGCCCCAGCCACGCCAGGGATGCAACGGAATCGAAGACCGGGTAAGTGACGACACGATCAGAATGTTGCAGCGACGCACGCGTGAGCCACTGCGGGGCAGACGACGCAAGGTTCTTCTCGAAGAACGACTGACCGTCCACACCGTTGGGCCAACGCTTTCGAGTACCAGGTCTACCGACGACATGCGGAAGCATGACTGCGGCGATACGGGTGTAGTAGTCGATGACTTCGGCCTTCGTGGTGCCGCTCTCGGGGTAGAGGATCTTGCCCAGATTGGTCACGGACACCGTTGTGCCGTCGAGCGTGATCTGACCCCGATCCGTCGTTGCCATTTCCTCATTGTGCTGGATAGTGCTGCATCTGGCAGTAGAAATCTGGTGGATCGGAAACCTGCCGCTGCGCCAGTCCACGGGCAAGACTGGATTCTCGATGGGAGAGGAGACCACGATGACAGTTCGCAGTTCCGTGGAGCCGTTGGTGGACAACAACTGGCGGATGTTCGCCACCTGTAAGACGGTGGACCCCGCGGTGTTCTATTCGCCGGGTGAAGAACGCGGACGCAATCGGGCTGCACGGGAAAATTCCGCCAAGCAGGTGTGCTTCCGCTGCCCGGTCATTCGGGACTGCCTGACGTTTGCACTCGACACCGCTGAACCACACGGAGTATGGGGTGGGACGACACCGTCGGAGCGCCTCGCACTACGACGCTCAGCTGCGTGAACTCCGCTCACACGAGACCCCCGTCACGTCCGTACCGGACAAACAGGCAAGATGGCCTTGTGCCTATGACACGACGCGCTGTTGCCGTGACCGCGATCTTCGCTTGCTCGATCTTGTTGGGCTCGTGTTCGTCGCAGCCGGAGGCACCTGCGGCAGCGGACACCACGACCACGGTTCCCGAGGCATTCACCAAACTGCCCTCGACCACTGCCGTGGACAAGTGCGGACCCCAGAGCGGGACCACCCTCGAAGACGGTGTCTTGACCATCGCCACCGATTCGCCGGCGTACGCGCCGTGGTTCGTCGACAACACTCCGTCCAACGGCAAGGGCTTCGAGGGGGCGGTGGCCCGAGCCGTCGTCGACAAACTCGGGTACAACGCCGATCAGGTTCGCTTCACCACGGTCGCCTTCAACGACGCACTGAAACCAGGCCCCAAGGATTTCGACTTCGACGTCAATCAGTTCACGGTTTCCGGGGATCGCCGCGAGAACGTCGACTTCAGCTCGCCGTACTACGCAGTGGCGCAGTCGGTGATCGCCTCGCGCGGGAGCAAAGCCGCTGAGGCAAAGAATCTTGCGGATCTTGCCGGCTACCGACTGGGCGCTCAAACCGGTTCCACCAGCCTCGCGGCGATCACGGACACGATTGTTCCGACCACTGCGCCACGCGAGTTCGCGACCACGGACGATGCGAAAGCTGCGCTGGCCGCGGGCGCGATCGACGCACTGGTCGTCGACATCCCGACCGGATTTCACATCACCGAGAACGAACTGCCCGGGTCGGTCATCGTGGGTCAGTTTCCGCGGCCCAACGCAGTCACCGAATTCTTCGGGTTCGTGCTCGAGAAGAACAGTCCACTGACGGCGTGCGTCTCTGCCGCCGTGGATGCGCTCTACGCCGACGGCACCCTCGAGAAACTCGCAACCGAATGGATCACGGACAGCGCCGACGCGCCAGTCCTCGAGTAGTTCAGCCGGCGCGCCCACTGATCGCGCCGACGAAGACCTTCGGGATGTCTGCCGGTGTCGGAGCGAAGTGGCTGTTGCCGCCGGTGAGAGCCGAAATCTGCTCGAGCACATCGGTATCGGCGTCATCGGTGACACCGATGGTGATGATCGGCACCGGCCGCGTCGGGTCCTGCTCGCGAGTCAGGGCGTCGAGAAGTTCCTGCAGCGAGATACTCGACGGATCATCGTTCGCACCGTCGGTCAGCAGAATCACCGAATTGATCGAGGCCGGATCGTAGGTCTGTTGCATGGACCGATACGCGGCGAGAACGCTGTCGTACAAACCTGTTCCGCCGCCGACGATCGAAGAGAGGCTGTCGATCCGAGACAGCAGTTTGCTCCGATGATCCGTGTCGCCTTCAGTTGCATCCATACGGGCGACAGGTTCGAGTTCAAGGTAGTCCGTGCCCTCGCCGAGGTCTACGGAGAATGCCCAGAGACCCAATTGTGCGTTGGCGGGAAACATTCGGATCGCAATGTCACCGGCCTGTGCAGTCGCGGCCATTCGAGTGACCCCGTCCTGCATGTAGTCCATGGACCCCGAGACGTCGACAACTGCCAGTGCACGGGAAGGCCTGGAAAGAATCTCGTACCGCGCAAGCGCTTTGGTGACCACAGTCGGATCGGACGGCACCAGCGAGCCAACTTTTCCCACTCCACCGGCGACCGGCGGGGCCTGATCCGCGCCGCGGAACCCGAGGCCGGCAAGTACGGAGCGCCCGGTGTCCGATGTCAGCGCTGCCGCCAGCAGTTTGCCGGCGTCGTCCGCCGCCGCCGAGTCTGCACCCACACCTGCCATCGGGTAGTCCATGAAGACCGAACCGGACGACGGTACCGACGCGGTGAGTCGACTGTCCGCATGTGCGGCGAGATAAGCCTCGAAGGTCTGCTCGGTCGTCACCGCGGTCCCGCCGTCCGCGTCCACGGTTTGGATGCGTCCGGTGGAACCGGTTTCCTTCAGATTTCCGTACTGCGCTTGCGCCACCGGGACCAGGGCTGCCGAAATGGACGTGAGGTCAGCGCCCCGCGACTGGGCCTCGGCAAAGGCCGCCACGATCGGTGCGCTGGAGACGGCACTGGTGAGGGGATCGCCGATGTGCAGTGCTGGAGCGCCGAGGACATCCGTCCAAGCGGCGGGTGCCTCGCTACCCGGCGCCGAGACAGTGACAACAGGGGTGGACGCGACCGAATTGCTGATCCGGCGAATCTCCTGCCCGCTAGCCGAAACCTTGTCCAACCATTCGCTCGAATCAGGGATCCACAGTGCGGGTGCCGAACCGTCGGCGATCGCCGCGACGGTGAGCACGGGATCTTGCGGCGTCACGCTGAGCGAGCTGCACCCGAGTTCCGTAGCGGGGATGGCAGCGGCGACAGCTTCGAGTCCCGAGGCGATCGACGGATCGGCGGCCACGGTCACGGTTTCCGGGTTCTCACAGCTGGTTGCCGTCGCAGCTGTGACAGCACTCGCACCGAGTTCTCCCTTGTCGCTGACGCTTTTGAACGTCACGGCGAATGCTGCGGTTCCACCGACTGCGACTACTGCCAAGAGTCCGATCAGAACCTGCACGGATCGAGGCATGGACGCAGGTGGTGCGCCGTACCCATGACGAGACGACATTGATCGAATCCTTTCCGGCGGGACCCGCATCAATAACCAACCGATGCCCGGTTTATCCCGCCGAAAAGAATCCTAACTCATGTTAGCGGTGAAGTAGCTCGATGTGGAAATCTCCACAACTTAGGTGTAGATCTGGACAAACTGGGCCAGCGACTTCTCCACATCGCCTTTGAGCGCCCGCGCCACACTCGAACCGATCGGGCCGAACAACGGCGCGCCGCCCAACTCGACTGTCAGCGCGAGTTCCGACCCGTCGCCCTTTGCCTTGACGTCGAGTTCGAGACCGAGCTTGACCCCGCCCTTGCCGTCTCCCTTGAGCGAGATCGCCTTCGGGACGTCGTACTTCTTGATGGTCCACCGAACGCGGTTGCGCAGGCCCTTCACAGTCACGACCGAGCTGATCTCGGTGCCGACACCCAGTTGTTCGGGAAGTTCACTGCGCCATCCGTCGTGAACCACGAGCCAGTTTTCGTATCCACTGAGATCGGACGCCTTGTCCCACACTTCCTGAGGAGGAAGCGGAACGTCGATTTTCACTGTGAGCTTTGCCATGGCAGAACAATAAGCCCCGTGCGCCTTTTCCGTAACCAGAGGTACCAGAAAGACGCACGGGGCTTTGCCCCTCTTAGTGGCTGACAGCCTTTTCGACGCCGACGCCGGTGAGGGAGCGAACTTCCATCTCCGCCTGCTTTGCCGGATCTTCGATCTTGTTGCGTCCGATGTACGTACCGACGATGCCGAGGACGAATGCCAGCGGAATCGAGACGATGCCGGGGTTCGAGAGCGGGAACCAGGCGAAGTCGGAGTTCGGGAACATCGACGACGGCTTGCCCGACACTGCCGGGGAGAACACGATCAGCGTCAAGCAGCTGACCAAACCGCCGTAGATGCTGAAGAGCGCACCGGTGGTGTTGAACTTCTTCCAGAACAGCGAGTACAGCAGGGTGGGCAGGTTCGCCGAGGCCGCCACTGCGAAGGCGAGGGCCACCAGGAAGGCGATGTTCTGCCCCATCGCCATGATGCCGAGAACGATGGAGACGAGTCCGATGACCACGACGGTGATTCGAGAAACTCGAACCTGCTGCTCCTCGGTTGCGTTGCCGCGCTTGATGACACTGGCGTAGATGTCGTGAGCGAACGACGCAGAAGCAGTGATCGCGAGACCGGCAACGACGGCGAGGATGGTCGCGAACGCCACCGCGGAGATGATGCCGAGGAAGATGGTGCCACCGAGCTCGAAGGCGAGTAGCGGAGCGGCCGCGTTCTCCTTACCAGGCGCTGCCAAGATCTTGTCCGGTCCGACCATGCTGGCCGCGCCGTAGCCGAGAACCAGTGTAAACAGGTAGAAGGCACCGATGAGCGCGATCGCCCAGGTCACCGAGCGGCGAGCTTCCTTGGCAGTGGGCACCGTGTAGAAACGCATCAGCACGTGCGGCAGGCCCGCGGTGCCGAGCACCAAAGCGATTCCGAGAGAGATGAAGTCGAGCTTCGTCATTCCGGAAAGACCGTACTTGGCACCGGGGCCGAGGATGTCGCGTCCCTGCACACCCTTGGTGGTGGAACTGTTGACCATGTCCTGCGCATTGGCGAGCAACTGAGAGAAGTTGCCGCGCACTGCCCACAGAACGAGTACGAACATGATTCCGGCTCCGGCAACCAGCAGAACTGCCTTGACCATCTGTACGTAGGTGGTGCCCTTCATGCCGCCGACCAAGACGTACACGATCATCAGCACACCCACGATCGCGACGACGATCGACTGTCCCACCTTGCCGTCGATGTTGAGCAGCAGCGCGACAAGTCCACCGGCGCCGGCCATCTGGGCAAGAAGATAGAAGAGGGAAACGGCCAGAGTGGACAGGGCTGCCGCCATGCGCACCGGACGCTGCTTGAGCCTGAAGCTCAGGACGTCGGCCATCGTGAATCTGCCCGTGTTCCTGAGCAATTCGGCGACCAGGAGCAGTGCAACCAACCAGGCGACAAGGAAGCCGATGGAGTACAGGAAGCCGTCGTAGCCGTACACGGCGATCGCACCTGCGATACCGAGGAACGATGCCGCCGAGAGGTAGTCACCGGCGATGGCGAACCCGTTCTGCGGGCCGGTGAACTGCCCACCGCCGGTGTAGAAGTCGGACGCCTTCTTGGTGGTCCGGCTGGCGCGGATCACCAGCGTCATGGTCACGACGACGAAAGCGAGGAAGATCGCGATGTTGAAGGCTGGGTTTCCTACGTCCGTTCCGGACGCGGCGAGTGTGGTGATCACTGTGCGGGACCTTCCAGTTCTTCACGGATGGCGGCGGAGCGGGGATCGAGCTCACGACCGGCGAACTTCACGTACCACGCGGTGATGGCGAAGGTCGTGACGAATTGCCCGAGGCCGAGGATGATGCCGAGATTGATGTTGCCGAGGACCTTGGTGGCCATGAAGTCGTGGGCATAGGTAGCCAGGACGACGTACACCGCATACCAGAGCAGGAAGAATGCAGTGATGGGGAAAACGAACTTGCGCAGACGCGTTCGGAGTTCCTGGAATTCGGGACTCGCTTGCATGTCTATGAATGCCTGGGCATCCGGGGTGCGTCGCTCTTGCGGCGACCCCTCACTGATTTCTGCTGTGGACACTGCCGGCTCCTCGCCTCGCGTGTGAAGTGAACTACGCACAGACGTTAGTGAGATCGGAGTCACATGAAGACGCTGTGGCGCCAGTCACACGGTGAGCAGTCGCGCGCTGCGCCGAACGGTCAGGCAGGCGCGACCAACGGCAGAGGGTTCGGGCGGTGAAAGTCAGGGTTGGCGGAGATCGTCTTCGCGATCGGAGCCCATTCCGAGACGTTCCGGGGCGTGCATCCGCGTGAAGATTCGCGCAATATCTGCCGGTATCTGCTTCGACGACACCTTGCTCACGACGATCATCGTGAGGAACGCCAACGGCACGCTCACCGCGGCCGGGAACGCGAAAATGGCTGCCGGCCAGCCACCGAGGACGTCCTCCGACAAACCACCCAGGACGGCGACAGTAGCGGCAGTGCCCGCAACACATCCACCGACAACCATCCCCGCCCCCGCGCCGACGGCAGTCAGACCGCGCCACCAGATACCCAATACGAGCAGTGGGCAGAGCGTCGACGCAGCGACTGCGAACACCAAACCGACGGTTCTCGAGAGGTCGACCGACACCACCGCCAGCGACAGCACGAGAGGAACGACCCCGGCCAGTAGCGCTGCAATACGGAAGTCTCGAACTCGACCACGGAGAACATCGGTACTGACGACGCCCGCGATGCTGACGAGCAATCCGGACGACGTCGACAGGAAAGCGGCGATGGCACCGGACGCCACGAGGGCTGCCAGCAGTTGTCCGCCCCACCCCGAGAACACCGAGCCCGGCAACAGCAGCACCGCCGCGTCAGAGGTGCCGGTGATCAGAAGTTGCGGGACGTACAGGCGAGCGAAGACGCCGAGGAGTGTCGGAAACAGGTAGAACACGCTGACCAGACCGACAACGGCGAGCGACGTCAGACGGGCTGCCCGGCCGTCGGGGTTGGTGTAGAACCGGACGAGAACATGAGGAAGGCCGAGCGTTCCGAGGAAGGTCGCGAGCATCAGCGAGTACACCTGGTACATCGGGTGCGGCCCACCGAAACCCCAACCCGGGGTGATCCAGTCAGAGTTCTGCGCGGGCGCTCCGGCGACGACGGGGACGGCGGCTCCCGCGTCGAGGACCATGGACATGCCTTCACCGAGAGTGTGCTCCCCCGGCCCCAGGGTCATCGTGCCTTCGACCGCTCGCCCGTCGACTGTGCCGCCGCTGACCGTCACCGGCTCGGACACCTGGACGACGACGTCGGTGGTGATGTCGACGGTCGTCGCAGTGGTGACCGTCGGCGGCATCGACGCGCCGACGTCGTGGTGATCGCCGAAGAAGTAGAAGGTCAGTGCCACAGCGGGAATCGCGACGGCAGTCAGTTTCAGCCAGTACTGGAAAGCCTGAACGAAGGTGATCGAGCGCATCCCGCCGCCGACGACGTTGGCGATGACGATGACCCCGACCGCTACGCCGCCGATCCAACTGGGAACCCCGAGCAAGATATTGAGCGTCAGTCCCGCGCCTTGGAACTGTGGAATCAAATACAGGATGCACACCATCGCGACCACGAGCATCGCGAGCTTGCGCAATCGCGGTGAGCCGAGACGGAACTCGGCGAAATCGGGGACGGTATACGCACCGGAACGCCGAAGCGGCGCTGCGACGAACAGCAGCAGGGCGAGGTATCCGGCGGTGAAGCCGATGGGATACCAGAGTGCGTCGGCGCCGTACTTGGCGACCAGCCCCGCAACACCGAGAAACGAAGCAGCAGAGAGGTACTCGCCGGAGATGGCCGTCGCATTCCACCGCGCGCTGACGGTTCTGGACGCGACGAGAAAGTCCGAGGTGGTACGAGCGAGCCGAACGCCGTAGATTCCGATAGCCACCGTCGCGACAGCTGCTGCCACGATGCCGAGCACCGTCAACACCGGGATAGGTTGTCCTCCCACAGTGCCGCGCTCAGTCGTCCACGATGTCGTTGAAGTCCTGCTCGTTTCGCTCCGCACGACGCACGAACACCCAACCGGTCGTCAACAGCAAGGGATACACGGCGCCGCCCATCACGAGCCAGGGCAACCGGATGCCAAGGACCGCGACCTCCGACAGCGTCGGGAAGAGGTGCGTCAGCAGCGGCACCGCACACAGGAGCCCGGCCGCGACGACGGCAAGGCGAATTGCCAGTCCCAACTGCGCGCGAACGAGACCGCGGATCATGGCGTCACCGACTTCGGTCTGTTCCTGCACCTCCACCCGTGTTCGCACGATCCGTGCGCCACTACGTTGCGCCAACACAACGCGCTCACGCTGAGGAGGATCGGACTGCGACGTCACCGCGACAACCAACTCTGCTTGGGCGCACGAACCAGTCGATCCTTGAGTTCACGGGTGTGTCTGCGACTGACCGGAAGCTCGACGGGAGGCTTGTCACCGTGCGGGCGCAGACAGACCACCAATCCACTGCCTACTGTTCGGATGCCGGTGACCAGCGCCAGAGATACCAGGTAGGAGCGGTGCACACGCAAGAAGCCCGCGTCGGCCCAGCGTGATTCGAGCGTCGAGATCGGGATGCGCACCAGGTGCGACTTTCCAGCGGTGTGCAAACGCGCGTAGTCCCCGTCGGCTTCCACCCACTCCACCGAGGAACGCTGAACGAGCGTCGTGACACCGCCCAGTTCCACCGGGATCACCTCGTCCGTGGGCGCAGCTTCGGGTTTGCTCTCACTCTTGGTGCGCCCGGCCAGCCCCACGATCCGCTGAACGGCCTGAGCGAGACGCTCCTCCCGGAGCGGTTTGAGTAGGTAGTCGACGGCGCCGAGATCGAATGCGTCAACCGCTCGATCGTCGTGCGCTGTCACGAACACCACGGGCGGTGGCGTCGCGAAATTGGAGAGGATGCCGGCCAGTTCGAGACCGTCGAGTCCGGGCATGTTGATGTCGAGAAACACCGCGTCGATGCTTCCACCGCGCAGGATCCGCAACGCTGTCGTCGCATCCGATGCCGTGTGAACGTGCGCCACCGAGTCCTCGGCGCGCAGCAAGAAGGCCAGCTCGTCGAGGGCTGGTTTCTCGTCGTCTACGGCAAGGACGGTCAGCTGGGCATCAGTGTCAGTCTCGTTCACAACAGGTCCATGTTCCCACGACGGTTTCAGCCTGATCATCGAAGGCGAGAATCAGACGTGAATACCCTGCTTGAACTTGGGAACACGCATGCTGACCTTCGTACCGGCACCCGGCGCTGTCTCCACCACGAGTCCGTAGTCGTTGCCGAACGCGGCACGAAGTCTGTCGTCGACGTTGGCCAAACCGACGTGAGCAGCTTCTCGTGCGCTGGGTCGCCCCGATCCCGACTCGATGGCGTCGAGCGAACCGGAGCGCAGTAGTTCGGGGTCCATCCCCACACCGTCGTCCTCGACGCTGATGATGCAGTCCGGTCCCTCGTCCGCAGCCACGATGCTCACGGTCCCGCCCTCCGGCTTACTCGAAATGCCGTGACGAACCGCGTTCTCGACCAGCGGCTGGAGGGCAAGGAAAGGAAGAACCACGTTGAGCACTTCGGGTGCTATCTGAAGGCGGACGTTCAGAGCCTCCCCGAATCGCGCGCGTTCGAGGGTCAGGTAACGATCGATGTTGCGCAGCTCGTCGGCAAGCAGGGTGAACTCACCCGCAGATCGGAACGAGTACCGCGTGAAGTCCGCGAACTCGAGGATCAGTTCTCTGGCCCGCGCCGGATCGGTTCGAACAAACGATGCGACCGTGTTGAGCGCGTTGTAGATGAAATGAGGACTGATCTGTGCGCGCAGGGCACGCACTTCGGCTCGATCCAACAGGGCTCTGGACGCGTCGAGGTCGGCGAGTTCGATCTGACTGCAGGCATATCGTGCCACCTCGGTGACCGCTCCGAGCATTCCCGGCCACGGGTCCTCGCTGGTGACGATTCCCAGTACGCCGACCACGCCGATGTCCTCGATCAGCAGGGGCTGAGCGATCAGCGCTCGCACATGGTGATCGCTCGGTCCGCGCACCAGGTCCGAGTGCGTGACGAGTACCCGGCGTTCGCCTTCGATCGCACGAATGGCGGCGTCGTGGAATTGTTCGGACAACGCTTCGTGACGGCCGTCCCACGCCAACAGGTTTCCCGACGCGTCTGCCAGGCCCAGACCGGAGCCGCCGGTCAGCTCACGTAGGTGAGGCGCCGCCTCGGCGGCCGAATTCTCGTCGAGTCCACGCCGAAGTGGCCGCGCGGCAAGCGAAGCCGTATGGAGAGCGGCATGGACTGCACGTTCGGTGGGGGTGGTCACCTCACGTCTGGTGCGCATCCACACAGCCGTCAGCGCCCCGGCCACTGCGAGAATCAGCACGCTGAGAAGCGCGACCACGGCCGGACTCAACGCGAGTCCTCGTCCAGTTTCCGTATCAGTGTTTTCGGAGCCACCGTGCGGTACGCATCTTCGACGACGTCGGCTACGTCGTTCCAGAATTTCTCGTCCTCGGTCTCGTCGGCACTCGGAACGTCGAGGTACACGCCGATCCATCCCCGGCCACCCACGTACGGAGGGACGAAGAACCTCGACGGGTCACGACTGACCCAATCTGCCTGCGCCCCAGGTGGGGCCGCGGCCCAGATCGCGACGCGATCGTCGTGGTGGTGATCTGCCATGGTGACGAACTGCGGCGCCTTGCGCACGAACCACGACGCTTCACCGTGGCTGACCCGCTCGGTCGCCTCCGGCAATGTCAGTGCAAGAGCGCGGATTCGCTCCAACGGCGTCATCGATTCACGACCCGCAGGTATTCGGTGCCGGAACACCTGCAAATCGATCCTTCACCCACGCGACAGCTCCCGGCACAGCGGCGCCGTCCGCATGACCTTCACCCGGTCGCGCCTGGAATTCGATGACGTCACCGTCGGCGCAGGCGCGTTCGACTGCCGCCTCGGTCCATTCCGGACGGATCAGGTTGTCATTGGTACCGACGACTACGTACATCGGACCGCTCGCGCGTTGACGGGGAAGAGCAACGTCGCTGAGCCACGCGTGAATTCGGTCCGCATCCTCGGCGGTAGCCGGCCGCGTGTCGGCGGGCGTCACCTTTCCGACCAGACCCAACTTCTCCGTCGCCCGAGAGGTCAGGCACGAGGTGAGCAGGTCGTAGTTCTGCTCGAATGCGCCGCGCACGTAGTCGGTTCGTTCGAGGTCCGGATGGGTGAGGGACAGCCCTTCGAGTACATAGGGCAGCAGCAGTTGCTGAGGCAGTGACAGATTCACCTCGGAATCACTCGAGATGATCGGCGAAATGTCCGCTGCCGGGGACAGGTTTGCTGCACCGACGAATTCGAGTCCGTCGCCGTAGGTGTCGGCTTCCTCGGCTGCCGCCCAGGATGCCTGCCCGCCTTGGGACAGCCCCAGAGTTGCCCAACGAGTCGAGGTGTCCGGAACGACGTTGCGCGCCGCTCGAACCGCGTCGATGACGTTGAACGCCGCGGTGTCCGGTTGCAGGTAAGGATGCGGGTCCGGAGTGCCGAGGCCCTCGAAGTCGGAGACAGCGACCACGTATCCCGAGTCGAGGAACGGCGCGACCAGGCCGATCGTGCCGAACAGGGTCGGCGAGGCCGACGGCGCGCAGTCGTCCGAAATACCCGTCGTGCCATGGCCGATGGAGACGATCGGCCAACCGCCCTCCGGCGGAGTTCCAGGCGGCGTGAACACCGTTCCCGACACCTGAGTCTCTCGGCCGTCGATACCGGAGGTGGAGCCGTACAGGATTTTCACCGCGCTTGCTCCGGACGCCGCCACTTCGGCTGTGCTGGTGAAGGGTTCACTGTCGAACACGACGCCACGTTGCGCACTGCTCTCGACCGACGGGATTGTCGTGGTCGAGGTGTCGGTGACGGAGACATCCGGCGAGGCATCCGATCCGCAGCCGACGCTCACGAGAAGTGCGCTCGCCACCACGACTCCCCAGACTGCGCGAACCCTCGAACTCCGAACAGTCATACGCAGTGTTCCCCTCTATTTGCCCGCACCGCTACCTGCTCGGCGACGCCTGACACGTTCCTCTGCTGCGGCCTCTTCGATGTCGAGTCCTTCCAATACGGTACGCAATACCTCGTCGTCGAGATCTCCGTCGTCACGTGCGGCGATCAGCGCAACTCGTTGCGAGCGCAGTGACTGATGCCGGAACTTGTCGAACAGAGCTCCCGCATTCCACAAGGCGGCCTCGCGATCGGCGTCCTCGTCGACCTCCTGGAGTTGAAGCCTCGCCTGCATCGAGCGTCGTACGCGTTCGACGATCGCCTGCAGTTCCTTCCCGTCGATCCCCGGCGGAGGGTGCGCGGCCGCGTCTGCCAACGCCTTCTCTCCCGCCTTGCGAGAAATGTTGCGGGCCAACTCCATCTGTTCCTGCGTGCGCAACTGCTCGTAAGGATCCGCGACGTCGAGGCGACGGATCATGAACGGCAAGGTAGATCCCTGGATGAGCAATGTCCCGACCGCGACGATGAACGCGATCGCCTGGATGACGCCGCGTCCGGGGAACGGCTCGCCGGACGAGAGCGCAAACGGGATACCGCCGGCCGCAGCAAGAGTGACGACGCCGCGCATTCCCGCCCACGAGACCACCAGATTCTGTTTCCACGTCAGTTGATTCTCGCGATCACGGCGCAGGGTTACACCGAATCGCACACGCGAGTAGCTCAGGAACAGCCACACCGGCCGAATCACGATGACAACGGCCAGGACTGCGAGACCGTACGCGAACACGTGAAGCACCGGAAGTCCGTCGGCGACAACATCGTCGATCACGAAGCTCAGCTGGAGCCCCATGTACGCGAAGACGAACATCTCGAGAAGAGTGTCCAGGCTCGACCACACCGAGCGCTCCTGCAATCGCGTCATGATCGACGCGTCCGTCGAATAGTGCCCGATCACCAGACCAGCGACCACAACGGCCAGAACACCGGACGCGTGTAGTTCTTCGGCGGCCAGGTAGGCAGCGAACGGAAGCCCCAACCCCAAGCCGGTTTCCAGTGGAGAGTCGTACATGCGGGCACGAACGAACTTGACGACAAACGCGAGCACCAAGCCGACGACAACGCCGCCGATCACTTCGTACGCGAAGAACAACAGGGGCGAATCGGTGGCAATTCGCGTTCCGGTCACTGCTGCGACGGCGACGGTGAAGAGCGTGAGCGCGGTGGCGTCGTTGACGAGCCCCTCGCCCGTCAGGATGGCTATCACCCGTTTCGGGAGCCCGAGCTTCTGACCGACCGCCACCGCGCTGACGGCGTCGGTCGGCGCGATCACGGCCCCGAGCACCAGGGCGGCGCCGATCGTGAACTCGGGCACCATCCATTCGGCGAAGAAGGCAACCACGAACGCCGTCACCAACACCATTCCGACGCCGAGGCGCAAGATCGGGGCCAAGTTGCGTTTGAAGGTCGCCACCGAGAATTTCAGAGCGGCCGAGTAGAGAAGCGGCGGCAGGACCACACCGAGAATGACGTGGGGATCGAGTTCCGGCCGCGGCATACCGGGTATGAAGGATGCGACCGAACCTACCGTCACCAAAACCAGCGGAGCCTGCAGGTTTCGTCGATTGGACAGCCCGGTGACTGCGATGGCGGCAATGACGACCAGCAGAATCCAGGTGAAGTTCACGCGTTCATTCTGCCCGCCGACCCTGGGAGTTCACCCAGCGGACGCACAGAAGCCCGCAACCTTTTCGGTGACGGGCCCCTGAGCAACGGTGCTACCGAAAAACGGTATGCCGAATCCGGTATTACTGCTTTTCGGGAACAGCCTTCTTGGCGGCCTCAGCTGCCTTGTCGATCTGATCGCCGTACTTGTTGCCGGTCTTGTCGTCGGCGATGTCGGCGACCTTGTCGATAGCGTCGTGAACCTTGTCGGAGTTCTCCGCTGCGAGCTCCTGGCCCTTTTCGACCAATCCCTTGACGTTGTCCAAGAAACCCATGTCCGTGTCCTCTCCCGGTGCTGACGCACATCCTTCGGCGGAATCGTTCCTCCGCGCCCTTCGATTCTCACAGGTCGACGGCCTCTGCGCCAGAAAGCAGGTCCGTGCGTTCGAGCCGTGCGCAACTCGAGGTAGCGTTAACCCGCCAATAGCTGATTGACCACCCATCGACATCGACAGGTGCCCGGTTTGAATGCAGGACTGCGCGGGACGGGGAGCGACCCCTACCCCACGCGTGAACTGCTGTCCCGGTGGTGGTCGGATCGCACCGATTACACCTGGCTCCCCCGATTCCTCGACACTCGCGGGCTGACCGTTCCCGGACGCAAATTAGTCGCGGTGTGGTGTTTTCTCTTCGCCCTGATCGCGGCGACCATGCAGTTGAGCCGCTTCGGTTCCGACACCGCCCTGGCGCGGTCGATCTTCGCCCTCGGAACTATCAGTGGCGCCTATGCGGGCTACCGCTGGGCGCGTAATGAATCGTGGCCAACTTGGCGACAATCCGTGGCCTTTGTCGTCTGGGCCGACCTGTGGCTCGCCGTCACTCTCTTCTTCGCCGTACGCACCGCTTTCGTCGGAACCATCGGCTGCATCTTGTTCATCATGATCGGCTTCTATGCGGCGATAGTTCACAGCCCTCGCGTTGCCATCAGCCACATCGGTTGGGCTCTTGCTGTCTGCACGACGCTCGCTGCCATGGCGATGTCCGAGCCGGTCAACGACGACTGGGTGGTCGTGAATCTCTATCTGATGGTTGCCGGTGTGGTTTTCTCCACCGCATGGATTCTGCAGATCGTCTGGCTGCGCCTGACCGACGACGCACGCAACGCCCACCGGGACTACCTCACCGCGACACTCAATCGCCGCGGACTCCAGGACGAGGCACAGCATCTGCTGCGCAGTGATCGAACGCAGGCTCTGATCGCACTACTCATCGACGTCGACTCGTTCAAAAACCTCAACGACACACACGGCCACGTCGCGGGCGACGACGCGTTGACCGCTGTCGCCGACCGCCTCATCGCTGCCGCCGGACCCGATGCGGTGGTGGCTCGAATCGGTGGAGACGAGTTCGTCGTCCTGCGCGGAGTCGATCGAGGAGATATCGAGCAGGTCGCCACCGAGATACATTCGGCGGTCTCGTCCGACTCCGATCCCTATCCTGTGTCCGCCAGTACCGGCGTCAGCGTCTATCTGAGTCCCGAGACGGACTTACCGGATCGAGCTGTCAACGAACTGATCGAGCACGCAGACAATGCGATGTACCGAGCCAAAAAGCGCGGCGGCGATCGCATTGCCTGGGTGCAGATGTTCAGGCGCTGAAACTACTCACTCACTGTGGGCATGGTGATGCTCGCCGGGCAGGTCGTCGGGCGTCGCGAACATCTTTCGTTTCTCCCCGTGCAGGCGTGCGCTGATCCACCACGAGAGTTCCACGAGTACAACGCCGATCGCGCCGAGGGTGACCGCGAGCGTCGTCGCAGCGACGTTGCTCGGATCCAGCTTGAAGAACTCGCGGGTGAACGGCAGCGCGAACAGGATGAGGTATCCGGCTACCGACCCGCCGATCAGAACGAGCTTCCACCAGACGTACGGCCGAGCCACGACGGCCAGAACCCACACGGCGATCATGATCAACGTGATGAGCGCACTGGTTCCGGCCTGGATCTTCTGGGTTTCCGTCTGGTCCGGGCCTTGGTAAGCCAATACGTAGGAGATGAACGTGGTGATGCCGATGATCAGGCCCGACGGCAACGCCAGACGCATCACGCGCGAGACGAAACCGGTTCGCGCGCGCTCGTTGTTGGGTGCCAGAGACAAGATGAAGGCCGGGATACCGATCGTGAACCACGCTGCGATCGTGACGTGGCGGGGCAGGAACGGGTACGGCAGCGGTTCGAAGTCGAAGACCTGGGACAGGACGCCGGTGATGCCGATCAGGAACGCAAGCACCACCGAGTAGACGGTCTTGGTCAGGAACAGATTCGACACACGCTCGATGTTGCCGATCACTCGGCGGCCTTCCGCGACGACGTATGGGAGCGTCGCGAACTTGTTGTCCAGCAGCACGATCTGGGCCACGGCTCGGGTGGCCGGGCTGCCCGAACCCATCGAGACTCCGATGTCGGCGTCCTTGAGGGCGAGCACGTCGTTGACGCCGTCACCGGTCATCGCGACGGTATGTCCGCGAGACTGCAAGGCCGCGACCATTTCCCGCTTCTGATCCGGTCGCACTCGACCGAACGTCGTTGCTCCGTCGAGAGTGTCCGCCAGCTTTTCCTGATCGCTCGGCAGCTCTCGCGCGTCGATGGGACGGTCGCCGCCTTCGAGTCCGAGGGATCCGGCAACGGCGCCGACGGAAACCGCGTTGTCGCCGGAAATGACCTTGACCGCGACCTTCTGGCTGGCGAAGTACTCCAACGTCTCCTGGGCGTCCGGGCGCACTTTCTGCTCGAGCACGACCAGAGCTTCGGGGGTGACGGTGCCAGGGGCGTCGGCGTCGTCGACGGGGAGGTCGCTGCTGCCGAGCATGAGGACACGAAGTCCGCTCGATCCCACTTCCTCGGCCTTGCGGGCCATTTCCGAGTCGGGATCGAGCAGCACGTCCGGGGCACCGAGTACCCAGTTGCCGTGACTGCCGTACGACTGGCCGCTCCACTTCTTCGCCGAGGAGAACGGCGCCACCGCTGTCGCTTCACCCCACCCGGAGTCGTCGGAGAGAGACTCGCGAATCGCCAGAACGCTCGCGTTGGGGCGAGGGTCGGACGCGGCCATCGCGCTCAACGCGGACTTGACCGCAGTCTCCCCCGATCCACCCGGTGCGACGTCGACCTCGGACAGCCGCATACCGTTCTCGGTCAGCGTTCCGGTCTTGTCCGCGCACACCACGTCGACACGAGCCAGACCCTCGATCGCCGGCAACTCCTGAACGAGGCACTGGCGCTTGCCCAACCGGATCACACCGACCGCAAATGCGATGGACGTCATGAGCACAAGGCCTTCGGGAACCATCGGAACCAGAGCTGCCACCATGCCGTTGAGTGCCGGTCGGATCGGCAGGCCGATCGTGAAGAGCTGATTGAAGATGATCAGCGCACCCGCCGGAATCATCAGGTAGGTGATGAACTTCAGGATCTTGTCGATGCCGCTACGCAGTTCGGAATGCACGAGGGTGAACTTGCTCGCCTCTTCGGCCAGCTTGGCCGCGTATGCATCGCCGCCGACCTTGGTGGCGCGGTATGCACCGCTGCCCGCGGCAACAAAACTGCCCGACAACACTTGCTGGCCACTCGCCTTGTGAACCGGATCGGCTTCACCGGTGAGCAGCGATTCGTCGACCTCGAGTGCAGCCGAACTGACCACCTCACCGTCGACGACTATCTGGTCACCGGATCCGAGTTCGATAATATCGTCGAGCACAACATCTTTGGGCGCCATCGCCACGGCGACGCCGTCACGCCTGACCATGGGCTTGGCCTGACTCACGATGGCCAGAGCGTCCAGCGTGCGCTTGGCGCGGATCTCCTGGATGATGCCGATACCGCTGTTCGCGATGATCAGCAGTCCGAACATGCCGTCGATGATCGAACCCGTCGCGAGCACGATCACCAACAACACGGTCAGGATCGCGTTGATGCGAGTGAAGACGTTGCCGCGAATGATGTCCTTGACCGAGCGGGACGCCCGGTCCGGTACATCGTTGGTTTGTCCCGACGCGATCCGGGCCGCAACCTGATCGGCGGTCAGACCGCGGGCGACGTCGACGTCGTCCGGCAATCGCTCAGGGGCTACCGCCACTGCTGTCTCTTCTGAACTGGTGTGCTCGTGAGCCATGGTCAAAGATTACGCACCCGGAGCAACTAATCAGGGTGCGACTCGACAGGCAACCACGTCCGCGACACTTCGCCGCTCAGCCCAGCGGTATCCACCACTTCGACGGCGGTGTCGGTGACAACGCGTCGATCCTGCCGCCCGGCATCGGGACCGACACTGTTGTGCCCGCATCTGCAGCCGACTCGTCGAGGCGAATGATCGGCTCCGACCACGAGTGAAACGCGAGGTTGAACGTCGCCCAGTGAATCGGGACGAAGACACCGCGCGACCCGTCGCCCTTGTTGAGGTCGATGTGCGTCTGCACTGCCTCTTCCGGATTCATGTGGATGTCCGGCCAGCGCACGTCGTACGCACCGACGGGGAGAAGCGTCAGATCGAAAGGCCCATAGGTTTCACCCAGCTGTTCGAAACGTGATGTGTATCCGCTGTCACCACCGAAGAAGACCCGGTGCTTCGGCCCGGCGAATACCCACGACGCCCACTGGGTCGTGTTCCGGACAAGGCCACGACCGGAGAAGTGACGAGCCTCCGTGCACGTGAGGACCAGGTCGCCGATCTTGGTCGACTCGTCCCAGTCCAGTTCCACGATCCGGTTCTCGGGCACCTTCCAGTGCCGCAGGTGCGCACCGATACCGATCGGCACGACGAACGGAGCGGTCTGTGTACGAGTCAGGGTCTTGACCGTAGCCATGTCGAGATGGTCGTAGTGATCGTGAGAGATGACTATCGCATCCACTGCAGGCAGTTCGGTCAAAGCCACCGGAGTGGGGTGCATGCGTGCGGGACCTACTGTGGCCGAGGGTGATACGCGTTCACTCCACACCGGATCGGCGAGAACGCGGTAGCCGTCGACCTCGACGAGAACGCTCGAATGGCCGTACCACGTCACCGCCGCGTCGCCGGCTGCCGCCGGTGCCAGCGGAGTGGCCAACGGAATCGGCTGACGCGGCCGACCCGTCGACCCTCTCGTAGCCATCGACTTGAACATTCCGACATCGGTGCCCGGAACCAGTGTGCTGCTGGGCTCCGAGTTGTGGAACTGGCGGTCCCGGTATCGCGGGGACATCGCCGCATACGGTTGCACCGTGTTTCGCGAGGCCCCGATCTGCGTCGGGATGCCCCATGCGGCTCGCGCCACCCACCCCGTCGCCGCGGCAACAGCAGCAACTCCGAGAACCGTCGTCTTCTTCATTCAGACGAGCGTAGCCACTATCTGCCCTGCGTGCCCGGCGCCTGTTTTCCCTGCAACCAGCTTTACTTACCCTTGAATACGGGAGGGCGGTTCTCGATGCGGGCAGCGCGGGCTTCCTGGACGTCCTCGCTGAGCCAGGCGGCGTGAAGCGCGTCGAGCTGCTCGGGAGACTGCTCCTCCATGGTGCCGTCGTCGTTGAGAACCATCTTCATGTGCCGCAACGACAGCGGTGCGAGATTTGCAATGCGGTGTGCCCATTCCTGAGCGTCGTCGAGGGTTCCGATTTTGTTGGCGAGGCCGCGAGTGAAGGCTTCTTCGGCGCCGATCTGTTCGATGCCGAGCAAAATGGTGCGCGCGGGACCGCCGCCGACCAGCGACGCGAGCCGACGCATCGTCCACTTGTCCACCGAGACACCGAGGGTGGCGGCCGGGATTCCGAAGCGAGCGCTCGGCGCTACGACGCGAAGATCCGACGCGATGGCCAGTTGCGTGCCCGCGCCGATGGCCGGACCGTTGACAGCGGCAATGACGGGGATGGGCGCCGTGTCGATAGAGCGAAGCATCTCGAACAGGCGATCGGTGAAGCCCTCCATGTAGACGTCGCCGGAAAGGTCCGCGCCTGCACAGAACGCCGATCCCTCACCGGTGATGACGACGACGTGCGCGTGCTCGGCTACCGCCGCGTTCATCGCGTCCCGTATTGCGATGCAGAGTTCGGCGCTGAGCGCATTACGACGCTCGTGACGCTGCAACTCGATGGTCACGACGTTGCCGTCACGGGAGAACCCGATCATGTCCGCTCACTTTCGTTTCTGGAAGGCTCGACACAGGGATGTTCCGAGGCGCCGATACCGTCCGCATACTTCTCTGCAGCTAAGTTCTGTACATCAGGAGGTTAGATTACCGATGAGTACAGACGACCTTGCCGCACAGCAACCACACCCGGTTGACGTGGTGGTGATCGGCGCCGGACAGGCCGGACTCTCCGCCGCGTACTACCTGCGCAAGTTCGGAATCGAGCCCGAATCGGGGTTCGTGGTGCTCGATCATGCGTCGGGGCCGGGCGGGGCGTGGCAGTTCCGTTGGCCGAGCCTGACACTGAGCACCGTCAACGGCGTCCATGACCTCCCGGGAATGTCCTTCGCGGAAACCACCGGTACAGACGCCGAACAGGTGCCTGCATCGGTGGCGGTCCCCCACTACTTCGAACTGTACGAAAAGCAATTCGAACTTCCCGTCCACCGCCCGGTACACACGCGAGTGGTGTGTCCGAGGGAAGAGCGTCTGCGGATCGAGACCGACCAGGGAGTATTCGCGGCGCGAGGCTTGATCAACGCGACGGGGACCTGGGAGCGGCCCTTCATCCCCCACTATCGCGGGGCCGAGTCGTTCCGTGGCCGACAACTGCACACGAAGGACTATCGAACCGCTGCCGAGTTCGAAGGCAAACATGTCGTCGTGGTCGGCGGCGGGATCTCGGCTGTGCAACTGCTCGACGAGATCTCACGCGTCACGACCACTACCTGGGTGACGCGGCGCGAACCCGAGTTCCGCGACGAGCCGTTCACGCCGGACATCGGCCGCGCTGCGGTTGCCATGGTCGAAGATCGTGTACGACGCGGCCTGCCACCGGGATCCGTTGTCTCGGTGACCGGCCTCCCCGTGACGCCTGCCATCCGGGCAGCACGTGAGCGTGGTGTGATGAATCGACTGCCGTTGTTCTCCGAAATTCTTCCGAACGGCGTGAAGTGGGCCGACGGTACCGTCGTCGACGCCGATGTCATCTTGTGGTGCACCGGTTTTCGTAGCTCACTCGATCACCTGGCGCCGTTGCACCTGCGCGGACCGGGTGGCGGAATTCCGATGACCGGGCGCCTCGCCACGCAGGTCGAAGCCGACCCTCGCGTGCACCTGGTGGGATACGGACCGTCGTCGTCGACGATCGGAGCCAACCGCGCCGGCCAAGCGGCAGCGCGCGAACTGACCGCGTACCTGGGAATCGGCGAATGAACAGAATCCTTGTTCCGGGCGAAACCTGCTGGCGCATCGAACCGGCGGACAATCTTGCCTGCATCGTCGACGCCGCTGACTACTTTCATCATGCGAAGTCCGCAATGCTGCAAGCTGAGAAGCGAATCATGTTGATCGGCTGGGACTTCGACACGCGCATCAAACTCGAACCAGGCAAGCAGACTCTCGACGGCCCCAACCGGTTGGGAATGTTCCTCCGCTGGCTCGTCCGCGAGAAACCCGACCTCGAAATCCTCGTACTCAAATGGAACATCGGCGCGTTCACCGCAATCGGCCGCGGCATGACTCCCGTCTTCGTGTCCAACTGGCTGACCGACGAGCGCCTACGGTTCGAGATCGACGGCGCCCACCCGGTTGGTGCGGCGCACCATCAGAAAATCATCGTCATCGACGACGCTCTGGCGTTCTGCGGCGGCATCGACATGACTGTGGACCGCTGGGACACCTCGGATCACGTCGACCGAAACGATTATCGAATCACGCCGAGCGGAAGGCGTTACGGCCCTTGGCATGACGCAACCACGGCGGTCGACGGCAATGCGGCTGCGGCCATCGGCGAATTGGCGCGGGCACGCTGGAAATCCGCAACCGGCGAGGATCTGACACCGGTCAAGAGCACTACGACTCCATGGCCCGTCAATTTGGCTCCCACCTTGCGGGTGGTCGACGTAGCCGTCGCCAGAACATTGCCGGAACTCGGCGAGCGCGCGGAGGTTCGTGAGATCGAGGCGCTGTATCTCGCGGCCATCGCCGGCGCCGAACACACGCTGTACATCGAAAGCCAGTACCTCGCATCACGCACGCTGGCCGAGGCGATTGCCGCGCGTCTACGTGAGGCCGACGGGCCGGAAATCGTTCTGGTCATTCCCCGCAATGCCGATGGATGGCTCGAACAAAAGGCGATGGACGGGGCACGCCACGACCTGCTGCATTTGCTGTGGTCGGCCGATATCCACGACCGTT
Source organism: uncultured Rhodococcus sp. (assembly GCF_963525155.1). Lineage (NCBI taxonomy): Bacteria > Bacillati > Actinomycetota > Actinomycetes > Mycobacteriales > Nocardiaceae > Rhodococcus > uncultured Rhodococcus sp. Next base: position 10,387 of record NZ_CAURKP010000042.1, on the reverse strand, counting down.
TCGGTGCGTTTTATCCCGTGACCTCTTCTGGCGCACCCATTTACGTACATGCCAAGGTTCTCGTGATGGACGATCGCCTCCTGCGAATCGGGTCGTCGAATCTCAACAACCGTTCGATGGGCTTCGACACCGAGTGCGACATCGCCGTCGAATCCGACGACGACGCAGATGTCGAGTTGCGCGCCTCGATCATCGGATTGAGGCGCCGCCTACTCAGCGAGCACCTCGACGTCACCGAGGAAGAAGTCGACGACGCGTTGGGCGAGCAGTCACTGTTGTCGACGGTTCGCGCTCTCTCGACCTCCGACGCTCGCAGTCTGCGCGAATTCGACCGGAACACAGTCGACGGCGAAGACCACGTGCTCGCTGAAAATGCACTGATGGATCCCGAGCGCACGCCGCCCAGACTGAGCGATCGAATCGAAGGATTGCGCCGCCTGCTCGGCAAACGCTGAGACTCTAGAACACGCGCACGCAGTGCCCGGTTGCCAGCGCGAGTTCGACGAGCGTTGCACCGTGAACACTCGGGACGAGCGCGAGGAGAAACGTATCGCTGTCGCTGTCGAGCCAGGCAAGTGAAACGCCCGTATCGGTGATGTTGTCGCCGATACGGGCGAGAAGCGATTCGAGTCCAGCAGCTCGATCGAAGGCCACGACAAGACTGTCCGCCCACTCCCACGATCCCGCCGGCGCCGACGTGAGCACTCGCAGCTGACCCAGAACCTCGGCAGCATCCTCGTTCCAGTCCACCCAGACCAGGCGTTCTTGTTCGTGCAATGCGTCGACGAGAGCAAACCACGCCATTTCCGGGTGTGGCTTCTCGAGCGTCTGTGAGTACAACTCGTTCTGTACTTCGACATACCGTTCCGGTTGGTCGATCGCGAGAGTCACACGATCGATGACAACAGCGCTGTCAGGGGCGAGCAGTTCGGCGATCGCGCGCAACGCGTCGCGAGCAGTTCCACTCACTATGGCTCCAAGTTCAATTCGGTCATCGGTGCGGTTTCCACATTCTGACATGCGTGTGCGCCTCGTTCGGACGTGTCCTCGATGTCGGGACACGAGCCAGATGCTTGCCGTGAGTTCCACGAATTCCCGGGCAGCACTGCTCACCGAGCTACCAAATTGGACTATCCGGCTATCCCATTCGCCGCACTTGTCCGTTTACCCTTTCACCTGGCCTTACAATCCGGATATAGTCATCGGCGATCCAAGAAGCCAACTGGGATGTAGCGAGCCAGCGAACAGTCTGTTACCGTTCAGCTAACTACCCCTTCTGGTCAAACCGGATCGAAGGGGTTCGGACAATGACCCACGGGGGGTTGACGTGAAGGGGCCATGTTCCGCATGAAACACGATTCACACACGACAACCTCTTGGTGGTCGATCGGCGAATGGCGCCTGGGATGGAAGGTCATCGCCGTTCTCGCATTGCCGATGATCGTCGCCGTCGTCCTCGGAGCCCTTCGCGTTCAGACGGAACTCGAAGAAGCCGCACAGCTGAGTTCCTCGTCCGAGCGCGCCCTCGCTGTGCCCGCCGCGATCAATCTCGAATCCGCGCTGTACGAGCTCGCCGAAGCCGCATCGGCACGCACTGACACCGGCCCCGCCACACAAGCGGTTTCGGACGCAATGGATCAACTGGTCGACGCCGCGCGCGCGTTCCAGTCCGACGACGACCTCAACGACCAAGTGACTTCGGCGCTCGCAGAGAGCCGTTCCATCACGGAGGAGGTCGCCGCCGGCGCGGTGGCTCCCGCACGCTTGGTTTCGCGGGTCGGCGAAGTCTCGCGCGCACTCTCGAGCACCTTCACCAGCGTCGTCGAGCATTCTCAGCGTCCGGCGCTGCGCGAAGAGGGTGGCCGACTCTCAGCACTCTGGGATGCGCGACGAGCACTGGCCGAACAACGAATCCTCTTCGGCTCAGGTGATCCGGACCAGCAGGCTCGTACCTCGATGGTCAGTGCCGCCGGTGCCGAACTGGTCGCTCTGAACAACATTCTCGCCATCGACGGGAGCAACGACACCGTCCGGACCCTCAGCAACTCTGCTCAGAACCGGATCAACGCACTCGGATCAACCCCGTCGACCTCTCCTCTGGGGAGCCGCGTCGGTACCGATCTGAAATCCGGAAACGACCAGTACAACAGCCTGACCGACACCACCGTCACCGAGTTCGGCGATACCGTCACCGCTGAATCCAATGCAGCACGAACCGCAGCACTTCGTGACACTGCAATCGTGCTCGGCGCGGTCCTGCTGGCACTGGCCATCGCCCTCGTCATCAGCCGATCGCTCATCGATCCGATCCGTCGGCTGCGATTTGCCGCATTGCAAGCAGCACGACGCGGACTCCCCGACGCGATCGAACGAATTCGCGCAGGTGCCAGTATCGACGACGTCGACTTCGCCCGTGTACCGATCCGCACCCACGAGGAAATCGGCGAGCTTGCACGCGCGGTGGACGACATGCACGGTCAGGCCATCACGCTGGCCGGCGAGCAGGCCACCCTGCGGCGCCAGGTCAACGACATGTTCGAAACGCTGTCGAGGCGTAACAAGTCCCTCGTCGACCAGCAACTCGGTTTGATCGAACAGTTGGAGCAGGACGAAGACGACCCTCGTCGCCTCGAGAATCTGTTCCGGCTCGACCACATCGCCGCGAGAATGCGTAGAAACGGCGACAACTTGTTGGTTCTCGCCGGAACCGATGTACGCCGCGCCAGAACCGCCCCCGTCGCTCTCGGCGATATCCTTCGTGCGGCGGTATCAGGCGTCGAGGAATATCGACGCGTCGAACTCGGGCAGATACCGCCCGGAGTCGTCACCGGTCATGCTGCCCCGGACGTCGTTCACCTCATCGCTGAACTGCTCGACAATTCTCTGCGGTACTCCCCGCCGGAGACCACCGTCTCCATCAACGCTGCCCGCACCATCGACGGCTCCATGATCGTCGAGATCGCAGATCTCGGTATCGGCATGTCGCCTGCCGATATCCTCGATGCCAACGAGCGCCTCGCCGCCGGCGGCGAGATGAGCGCGGATACAGCGCGTCGCATGGGTTTGTTCGTCGTGAGCCGAATCAGTCGTCGCTACAACATCTCTGTGCGCCTGCGCCCGACGGCAACGTCGTCGACGCACAGCGGCATCACCGCAACGGTGCTCCTACCGACGTCGATACTCGATTCTTCTCGGGGACCCGAGATCCGCACGCCGCGAACCGGACCCGTGCCCACGCTCGATCGGACTCCGCCGCCCGCACCGTCTGAACCGTCCTGGTCACAGCCCGTTCCGACCGAATTGGCACCCCCGCGGCCTGCGACCAGAAGTTTCGCAGATCTCCCGCGTCGAACGCCCAGCAACAGCACCGACCGGACTGAGACGTTCGCCCCGATCACACCGCAATCCATTCCCACGACAACAGCCCCTTCGGGGTTGCCACGTCGCACTCCGGGCACAAGTGGAGTACCGGCGGTCAGTACCTCGACTCCGACCACTGCTGCACCCGCCACCTCGGTGTCGTCCTTCGCTCCTCTGCCCGATCCCGAAGGCACAAGCGCATCGACGTCCCTTCCCGTGCGTACTCCTTCGCCGGAATTCACCTCGCCGGCACAGGGTCCCGAGATCCCGGTGGGTCCACACCCGTCGACAACCCCGCCGCCACGGCACCGGCTCTCACCCCCGACGCCGACAAACACTGCGGCGTTCTTCTCCTCGCGCACCCGTGACGGGCTCTCTGCTCGCGCATCGACGCGCGCTGACGGCGCGGGAGACGGCAACTCGAACGGCGTACTCGCTGTCCCGACCACGATGCCGATTTTCGCCCGGATGGTGTCCGAGTGGCTCGTGGACCCGACGGCGGAGACGTCAGCTGCTTCCACCGGCAGTGCGTGGACCACCGACGCGGATCAAGGCTGGCTGGCCGCTCGGACCTCGTTCGAGATGCCGGTCACCAAGATCGCCGATTCCGGACTTCCCATTCGAGACCGCGGAGCCCGCCTGGTTCCCGGTGCCGTCGGGAGAGGTGGAACGACACAGCGCCATGCATCCAATCCGGCGGACGTCCAACGTGGTTGGAGCAGTTACCAATCCGGAGTACAACGAGGGCGTCGGCGCGCTGCCGACCATCAGCCCGATGGCGGACAGTCTTTCGAAGCGTCCACGATGTTGCACAACGATGAAGGAGAACAGTGAACACTGTCGGAGCCCAAGAGACTCCCCGCGCACTCGACTGGCTGGTATCGGCTTTTGCCCGAGACGTGCCGGGTGTGAGTCACGCGATCATCGTCTCAGCCGACGGGTTGTTGACGGCCTCGAGCACACATCTTCCGCTCGACCGGGCCGATCAATTAGCCGCTGTCACTTCCGGACTCGCCAGCCTGTCCGCGGGGGCGTCACGCCTCTTCGACGGTGGAGCCGTCATGCAGTCCGTCGTCGAGATGGAGAACGGCTACCTGCTTCTCATGGGCGTCGGTAGTGGCGCTTACCTTGCCGCCCTCGCTGTCGCCGGATGCGACATCGGCCAGATCGGTTACGAAATGGCGACTCTCGTCGATCGCGTCGGGACCACCATGGACATTGCCCCGAGAACATCGCAGGGTATTTGAGTTCGATGCCTCACCATCAATCCGAGTACGACGACGCCGAACCGAGCTTGGTCCGGCCGTACGCGCTCACCGAAGGTCGGACCCTGCCGTCCATCGACCTCCCACTCGAAGCGATCATCGCGACGATCGAAGACGTGGTCTCGAACAATCTTGCACCGCAGGATATTCGTGCATCGATCGTCGCACTCTGCGAGCAGCGGATCTCGGTTGCCGAGATCGCTGCCCACCTGGGTGTTCCGATCGGAGTCGTGCGGGTACTGGTCGCCGACCTCGTAGTAGCCGGATCACTGGAAATACATGCCACTCTGCGAAGCGACGCATCTCGAGTCGAGCGACGCGAACTGATCGAAAGGACCCTCAGTGGACTTCGGGCACTCTGACTCATCGTCTCGCGTGAAATCGACAAAAATCGTGATCGCCGGGGGTTTCGGTGTTGGCAAGACAACACTTGTGGGGACCGTCTCCGAAATCGTCCCCCTTCGCACGGAGGCCATGGTCACCGACGCCAGCGACGGTATCGACAATCTCGGATCCACTCCCGACAAGAGCACCACGACGGTCGCGATGGACTTCGGGCGTATCACTCTCGCCGACGACCTGGTCCTCTATCTGTTCGGAACCCCGGGACAGCGCCGATTCTGGTTCATGTGGGACGACCTGATCACCGGTGCGATCGGTGCGGTCATTCTGGTCGACACGCGTCGCCTGGAAGACAGCTTCGCCGCAGTCGACTTCTTCGAGGCGCGAGGCCTCCCGTTCATCGTGGCGGTCAACCGTTTCGACGGCGCACCAATCCATTCGGCGAGCGATCTCCGCCAGGCGTTGGCTCTACCCAACCGGGTTCCCATGATCGAGATCGACGCCCGAAACCGCGAATCGGCCAAACGCGCGCTGATCGCCGTCACCGAATACTCCCTCGAACGACTTGCAGCTGAAGCAGTCGTCTAGATGAATCACCAGATGCGAATCGTCGCCGAAAGGAACTGGCATGTCGGATGAAATGCACCATTTCTCGATGGGAATCTGGCTGCTCGGACTCGCCTACGTCGTGTCCGTGGTCGGGTCGGTAGTCGGCCTGGCGTGCACCAGGCATTCAGCGTCGGCGACGACAACCGCCACACGCATGCGATGGCTCGCCATGGCTGCCTTGTCGATCGGTGGCGTCGCCATCTGGCTCATGCATTTCATCGCCATGCTCGGCTTCGCAGTCCCCGGCAGTCCCATTCGATACAACCTCGGATGGACCGTGATCTCCGCGATCATCTCAGTAGGGGCCGTGTTTGTCGGCCTGCTGATCATCGGGACCGAATTTCGCTGGACGCGGCTTCTGATCGGGGGCGTGGTAACCGGTCTCGCCGTGAACATCATGCATTACACGGGTATGCGCGCCTTGCGCTTTCAGGGCGAGATCCACTACGACCTGCTCTTCGTTGCACTGTCGGTTCTCATCGCAGTCGTCGCCGGAACCGCTGCACTGTGGTTCACCATGGTGCTCGAGTCCACGATTCTGCGTTTCGTCGCCGGAATCATCATGGGCATCGCCGTCGTCGGTATGCACTACACCGGAATGGCCGCTGTCGAGGTTGTTCACGACGCGGCAGCCCCGGCGCCACAGGGACTCGAAGTGTTCTCATTCCTCTTCCCTGTCTTCGTTCTCGGCCTGCTGGCGTTGGCAGTTCCGATTGTCGCAGTGCTGACAGCACCCAACCGTGCGACGGCACGAATGGAATCCGCCGCCGACGATCTGGCGTTCGAAGCACGAGAGTTCGCGATCTCGAACTGAGCAGAGTACGGGGCGAGTTCACGTAAATCGACAACGCCCCGTACATTTCGGGGATGGTGGATGCCGGACACAACCCCCAGCCATCGACCCGCGCAACGCTCGTCGTGATCGGTGGTTTGCCGGCCACCGGCAAGTCGACGATCGCGCGGGCGCTTGCGCAGCGTCACCAAATCCCCTTCGTGCGGATCGATACCATCGAACAGGCGCTGATCCGCAGCGGTATAGCTGACGCGTCCGGGACCGCTGGATACATCACCGGGTACGCGCTCGCCGCCGAACAATTGCGACTGGGACTCTCGGTCGTGGTCGAATGCGTCAACCCCGTCGAGGCGACACGAAACGCCTGGTCCGCTACCGCACAACATAATTCGGCGCGCCTGCTCGGTGTCGAGGTCATCTGTTCGGATCCCGACGAGCATCGCAGACGCGCTGAACGGCGAGTCGTCGACATCCCGGATCTCGTACTACCGACCTGGCAGGAAATTCTGGATCGAGACTACGAGCCGTGGACTACGGAACGGCTGGTGCTCGACACCGCAATCATGGACTCCGACAGTGCAGTACGACGCATCACAGCCAAGATGCTGTAGCGTGCGAGCTGCTCACAAGGTGAGAACGAAGAATGCGCTGTTCGGGTCTTCGCGGTAGTTCCCGAACGGTGGACAGGGCACGAACCCGAATTTCGCGTACAACCGGCGAGCTGGATCGAAGAACTCTTGCGTACCGGTCTCCAATTCGAGTTGCCGGTAACCTCGTTGTCTCGACTCGTCCACGACGTGTTGAAGAAGTCGCGTTCCCACGCCACGCCCCCTTGCTGCCGATGACGTTCGCATCGACTTGATCTCGCCGCCCGCCGACGACCGTTCCTTGAGTGCGACGCAACCGAGTAACTCGTCACCTTCGCTCCACAGCGTCCACATGGTCACAGAGCTATCCATCAGCCCCGTGACGTCCAGCGCGTGAACGCTGTCCGCGGGCGAGGTCGCGTGCATGTCGGCGAGATGTTCGGTGAGTAGAGCACGGACCGCATCCCGACTCAGGTCGTCAATTTCGATTCGCACAGATCCTCACTGTCCTCTTCGCTTCCGGCAGTACCGAATGAAAGTATGACTGTCCTTCACTTCGCCGAAGGCTTGGCCCGAACGTGGATGCGTTCTCCTTGGGGGCCGAACAGACTCAGTACCTCGACCGGGCCGCGCCCGTCACTGCCGAACCAATGCGGGTTTCGGGTGTCGAATTCAGCAGCTTCACCCGTACCCATCACGATGTCGTGATCGGCCAACACCAACCGCAACCTCCCCGACAGCACGTACAGCCATTCGTAGCCGTCGTGCACTTGGGGATCCGGTTCCGTCTGGCTTGCCGGGATGGTCATCTTGAATGCCTGCAACCCACCCGGTTGCCGAGTCAGCGGCAATACCGTTCGCCCACTGACGCTTCGAGGCGCACTCTGGATGCGTGGATCGGCGACCTGCGGTGCCGCCACCAGTTGGTCCAACGGCACTTGGTGGGCAAGCGCGATCGGAAGCAGCAACTCCAAGCTCGGGCGACGCTCCCCCGCTTCGAGCCTCGACAGGGTGCTCTTCGAAATACCGGTGGACTCGGACAGCGCTGTGAGCGTGACGTTCCTCTGTGTACGAATGCGTTTGAGGCGCGCGCCGATCTGCGAGATGGCGGCATCGATGTGCGGACCGTTGACATTCATGGTGCCGAGTCTGACGACGATTCCCAGAAATGGCAACATTAGTTGCTGATGAACCTCCTCCGCTAGCAATCTGTGCTCATGCGAACACACACTGAAACTGAGATCCTCGACGCCGTGATCGTCGGCGGTGGCGCCGCCGGACTCAGCGCAGCCCTGGTGTTGGGTCGTGCTCGGCGATCGGTCGCCGTCATCGATTCCGGCAAACCGCGCAACGCACCGGCAGCACACATGCACGGCTTCCTCTCGCGCGACGGCATGGCGCCACGTGAGTTGCTCGCCGTCGGACGCAGCGAATTGCAGACGTACGGAGTGGAATTGACACAAGATGACGTAGTCGACATCTCCTGGCGCGGTATCGAACCCGGCTTTGTCGTCGAACTTTCAGGAGGCACGACGCTCGAAACTCGTACTGTGCTGGTTGCCACCGGTCTCCGGGATTCACTCCCGGAAATACCAGGCATCCAGGAGCTTTGGGGACAAAGCGTGCTCCATTGCCCGTACTGCCATGCGTACGAGATCAGCGACCAACCGATCGGCGTTCTCGGCGGCGACGCTCGCGAGATGTCACTTCACCAGGCGTTTCTACTCCGACAGTGGTCGTCGGATGTGACGTTCTTCCCCGACAAGATCTCGCTCACCCCCGACGAACGCGCGCGACTGGCTGCCCGAGGAGTGACGGTTGCCGACGGATCGGTATCTGGATTGGTCTGCGAGAAAAGCAAACTGAAAGCCGTCGAACTCGACAACGGCCAACTTGTTGCGCGCTCAGCACTGTTCGTTGCGCCGCGTTTCGTTCCGAACGACGCACATCTGACGCGACTCGGCTGCAAAACCAGCCCCACGGGATTCGTGGCTGTCGATCGTTCCGGCGCCACCAGTGTTCCTGGTATCTGGGGCGCCGGCAACGTCGTCGACCCTCGCGCCCAGGTAATCAATGCTGCGGCGGCAGGTTCGACCGCGGCAATCGCGATCAACGGATATCTGGTCGAGCAAGATGTCGAATCGGCTCTTCGTTCGACCGAGCCGGAAGGGGGCTTCTCGGCGACCGTGGAGCAACGCGTCTGCGAGTTGAACGGCGGCAGCGCCCTCCACGGCTTGTGACCGAGGCGTCTACGTCGCGGGGCCGCCGTGCAACTTCTCGTAGGCGGCCTTCTCGGCGTCGTGGCGCGAGATCTTCTTCGGGTTCTCGAGGTCGGAAGGCAAACCGTGACGCTCGAGGCGGCGCGACCTGTTCTGAGCCATGTAGGAGACCGAATAGAACAGTGCCAGAAGCACTCCGAGCAGCACCATCGATGCCCGCAGGGCCCACGGTCCGGGGAAGAGCATGAAGGCCGCGAACACTGGAATGAACGGCACCATGCTTCGGATCAGGTGACGCGGCACGGCCCAGTCACCGATCAGGTCGTTTCGTACCCAGTCCTGCATCGAATCGGGCAGTTTGCGCCCCACTGAATAACCCAACCACTGAAGAGGATTCGGGCTCGTACGTTGCTTTTTGGAAGTCACGGAAGTCACCTGTTCGGTACGCATCGACGGTACTGACGCAGTCATCACGTTTCTTTCGGATGCAGTCATCACATTTCTCTCATTGGTCCAAGGCTCCGGCGCGGAGCGCGGCCTCGTTGACCCGCGTCAGAACATTGTGGAGTTCTTCGAGTTCGGCGAGGCTGACGCCGAGCTTCGCGACAACCGCCGGCGGGATCTTCTCCGCCTCCGCGCGCAGTGCCACACCGGCTTCGGTGAGGTCCACGTCCAGTTGCCGTTCGTCGGCGCGGCTACGGGTTCGCGTGATCAGCCCGGACGCCTCGAGTCGCTTGAGGAGCGGCGACAGCGTCGGCGAATCGAGTTGCAGTGCCTGCCCGATTTCCTTGACCGCCATCGGCGACTTTCCCCACAGTGCCAGCATCACCAGGTACTGGGGATGCGTGAGGCCCATCGGCTCGAGCAGTGGCCGGTAGACGGACAGCACCGCCCGGTTCGCGACCGCAAGTGCAAAGCACACCTGCCGGTCGAGAGCCAGCGGATCATCCATCTGCGTCTGCGGAGCCTTCGTCGTCATGAATCCGATGTTATCAGATTAATTAGTGCAGCAACTATTATTGCACTAATCAATCTGGCGACGATCGTCACTCTTCTCCAACGTCGACGTGGGTTGCCCGGTGAGACCCACGTGCGCTTCCGCCCTCATTCGCTCCACCATGTGCGGGTAGTGCAGCTCGAACGCCGGACGCTCACTGCGGATGCGCGGCAACTCGGTGAAGTTGTGACGCGGCGGCGGGCAGGTGGTTGCCC
>NZ_CAURKP010000041.1:0-36222 GCF_963525155.1 uncultured Rhodococcus sp. | reverse complement strand
CTCGCAGACCCGGCACGAACGGTGTCCTCGATCGCGCGAGAAGTGGGCTACTCGAGCCCCTTTGCGCTCACGACGGCCTTCACCCGACATCACGGAATGAGCCCGAAGATGTACCGCCAGACCCGCTGTGCGCCTTTATTAACCGCCCGCGGTTAATAAAGGCGCACAGCAAATACCTCAATGAGCCGAAACCGCCGCCAACTCGCGGGAGCAATGACGAACTCCGCTGAGCGCACCGAGCAGGCCGGCGGCCTTGATCGCCTGGTACCCGCCCACGAGATCGGTGGCCTTGTGCAGACCCAACTGCTGCAACGACGCTGCGGCCAGGCTCGAGGTGTAACCCTCGGAGCAGACGATCACCCACTCGACGTCGTGGTCGGTGGCCAACGCGAGGTGCGCGCTGCTGGTGGGGTCGAGGCGCCATTCGAGCACGTTCCGCTCGATCGCGAGTGCACCGGGAAGAGTTCCCTCGATGGCGCGCTGCGCCTGCGGGCGAATGTCGACGAAGATCGCGCCGCGGTGGAAGGCTTCGGTGAGCTGGAAGACGTACATACGATCGATCTGTGCGCGAGCGTCGTCGAGCATTTGGTCGATGGTCATTTGGTGCCCCCCTCGGGCAAATCGGTCAGCTCGGTACGGGTGCGGCGAAGTGTCCGGTGATCCGTCACTTCGTAGAAGGACATTGCCGTCAGCGGCGGCGAGTAGGCGTGAACACTCAGAGTCGGTGCATCAGAGCTGATTTCGATCGGAGCACCGGGAGCATCCGTCGAACGCACGACATCGTGAACCCATCCGAGCGGGAACGAAGCCTGATCGCCGGCGTCGAGCTGGCGTTCCACCAGGGCGTCACCGGCCCAACGGAATTCGGTGAGCGAACCACTGAGGACGGTCAAGGCGCCGAACGAGCCTGCGTGGTCGTGCAATTCGGTGTTGCGTTCGGGCACCCAACTGATGAGCCACACATCGACGTCGTCGTCCGCGTGCAAGCGGGTGGACCAACGGTCGAGCGTCGGGAAGGTGTCGGGGATGAGGTGATCGAAACGGCCGTCGAGCACGCCGTTTGCTCCCTCGTCGGTCAGCCGCAGCAGATCGGCCGGGCGAAGGCGGGTGGGCAACGACGCACCACTCGGGCGGCGTCCGGACACCCCACGATTAGCGCTACGACCTGCGGAAACAGCACGGTCAGCAGTAAGAGTCGGGGCCAAAACAGAGAGATCTGCAGAATATGTGGATAGCACGAGCTAGCTCCAAGGAATGTGAATTGGTCAAGGCAGCGGTCAGCCTCGACAACACTCCTGAGCACCCATGCAGCGATTCACGAGCACCATTGTGGCATAACTTTTGCAATCGCGAAACCGCTGGAACGAAACCATCGATCAGGCGACGGGTCGTCGACCGGATCCACGACGCGCCTGATTGCGCTCGAAGACCAACCTCAGCCCCTCGAGAGTGAGGTCCCGTTCGAGGTGATCGATGGTGTCGGACTCGGGAATGATCAGCGGTGCGCTGTCCCCGGTCGCGATCACGGAGACGTCGTCACCACCGAACTCCGGTAGTTCGTCGCGGACGCGGTTGACCAATCCGTCGACGAGGCCCGCAAAGCCGAATACCGCACCGGACTGCATGCATTCGACGGTATTCTTGCCGACCACCGAACGCGGGCGCACCAATTCGACCTTGCGCAGCGCAGCGGACTGCGACGCCAAGGCATCAGTCGAGATCTCGAGTCCGGGCGCGATGCAGCCGCCCAGAAACTCACCCTTGGCGGAAACGACGTCGACACAGGTCGACGTACCGAAGTCCACGACAATGCATGGCCCCTCGTAAAGATGGTGAGCGGCAAGGCTGTTGACGATCCGGTCGGCTCCCACCTCTTTGGGGTTGTCCACCAGCAGTGGCACACCGGTGCGAATACCCGGTTCGACCACCACATGGGGAACGTGACCCCAGTACCGCTCGAGCATCACACGGATTTCGCGCAAGACGGACGGCACTGTCGACAGCGCCGCAACGCCGGTGATCTGATCGACATGAGAACCCAACAGCCCACGGAAGGTCAACGCCAACTCGTCGGCAGTCATCCGAGGATCGGTTCGCATTCGCCAGTCCTGCAACAGCTTCGAATACTCACCAGTCCCGGAGAACAGACCGAGAACGATGTTGGTGTTCCGGACGTCGACCGTGAGCAGCATGGATTACACCAGGCTGGATTCGCGCGAGGCCTCGAGCGTCGACAGCATGCGTGGGGTGATCAGACCCGAACCCTCCGGCGCGTGAGCCGGGTCGGAACCGAGTTCGATCTGCTTGTTGTCGGCATCGACGAAGACTACGCGCGGGGAGTACTCCTTGACTTCCTGCTCGTTCATCACGCCGTAGGCGATGAGGATGACCAGGTCGCCTGGCTTGACCAGATGCGCTGCCGCACCGTTGATTCCGATGACACCAGTTCCGCGCTCGCCGGCAATGACGTACGTCTCGAGACGCGCACCGTTGTCGATGTCGACGATGCACACCTGTTCGCCTTCGAGGAGGTCTGCGGCGTCCATCAGATCCTGGTCGACGGTGACGGAGCCGACGTAATGCAGGTCGGCGTGAGTCACGGTGGCGCGGTGGATCTTCGACTTCATCATCGTGCGAAACATATCCAGGTCCTTACTCGTGAAAAGTGCTCAGTGAGACAGCAGGTCGTCGATGGCGTCGGCGGATGGGTCGGTGTCACGCTCGAGGAAGCCGGTTCCCACCGCGACACCGACGTTGTCGATCAAACGGGTGGTTCCGAGCTTGGCGGCCACCAACAGTCGGCCGTCACCCCGCTCGGGCGCGGGGCCCAGATCGACGCCCCGAACCTCGAGGTAGTCGACCTCGATTTCCGGAACAGCTGCCAGAACAGCGCTTGCGGTTTCCAGGATTGCTTCCGCGCCCCCAGCCGCCGCGTGTGCACCGGCGATCAGAGCGGCGGACAGCGCGACCGCTGCCGCGCGCTGGTTCTCGTCGAGGTAGCGATTGCGAGAGGACAACGCGAGGCCGTCGAACTCGCGAACCGTCGGAACTCCGATGATCTGTACGTCGAAATTGAGATCCCACACCATCTGACGGATGAGCGTCAGCTGCTGGTAGTCCTTCTCACCGAAGTACGCGTGATTGGGTGCCGCGATCTGCAGCAGCTTCGCCACTACCGTCAGCATTCCCGCGAAGTGAGTGGGGCGCGCTCCGCCTTCGAGTTCGCTACCCAACGGGCCCGGCACGATGGTGGTGCGCTGGCCCCGCGGGTACATCGTCTTGGCGCTCGGCGCGAACACCAATTCGACGCCCTCTGCGCGCAACAGGTCGAGATCCGCATCGAGAGTGCGCGGGTACGCGTCCAGGTCTTCACCGGCACCGAACTGGAGCGGGTTCACGAAGATGGAAACGATCACGACGGCGCCGGTGACCTTGGCCTGACGAACCAGTTCGATGTGGCCGGCATGCAGCGCACCCATCGTCGGAACGAGCGCCACCTGACGCCCGACACCTCGCAGTGCCCGCGAGACGCGCCGAAGCTTGTCCGGATCGTGGTGCACCGTCAGTTCGCCGCGCTTGTATCCGCCCTGCAGATCACTCACGACGGTCACCTCCCGTTTCAGTCAAGATGTCGAACAATTCGGTGGGGGCGCCCACCCGCTGGGCCGATCGCAAGGACATCGCCCGATAGCCGGCAGCGAGCTCCGGATCCAGGTCTGTCAGTACGCGCAAATGTGTGTCGACGGCAGCAGCGTCGCCGCGTGCCACCGGGCCGGTCAACGCCGAGGGACCGCGTCGTAGCGCGTTGTCCAAGGCCGCCGACAGCAGCGGCTGCAGGACTCGCTCGGCCACTCCACCCGGATCGCCGTCGACCAACTGCTGACCGAGCAGCTCGTCACCTTGCAACGACGCTCGCAGGGCCTCGACGGCGTCGACCACGAGCGTGACCAGGTGATTACTGCCGTGAGCCAGTGCGGCGTGGTAGAGCGCGCGGTTCTCCTCGCGCACTCGGACGGGCTCGCCGCCGATCTCGAGGACCAGTGACTGCGCGATCGCGTAACCGATGTCGTCGGCAGCGGTGATTCCGAAGCATGCCGACGACAGCCGTGCGGTGTCCTCGTCGTGACCGGTGAACGTCATCGCCGGATGGATAGCCAGGGGCAGTGCGCCCAGTTCGGTGAGTGGAGTCAGGATCGCGATCCCGTTGGCACCGGACGTATGGGCGACGAGCGTGCCCGGCTTGACGGCATGGGTGGCCGCCAGACCTCGAACAAGATCCGCAAGCTGATCGTCAGGAACGGCGAGAATCAGCAACTCGGAACGAGCTGCGACGTCGGCAGCCGGAAGAATTTCGGTATCGGGAAGCCGCTTCACAGCGCGGGCAACCGAGGCGCTGGAAACGGCGGAGCAAGCGCTGACAACATGACCGGCTCGCTCCAATGCGGCACCGACAGCTGTTCCGACCCGGCCTGCGGAGACAATTCCTACCGTCAATCGCGCAGGTGCAGGTCCATTAGTGATCCCGAAGGAAGTCACCGGATTCCTCTCGTTCGTTCCAGTCCCGCTCGGCGGGTACCAGACGTTCTGCGTCCGAGGATATCCTTCGCCCGAACCGTCATGCCATGGCCGGGCGAGTGATCTGCGACTCAGTCCTCTCGGCGACGGCGTCGACCGGAGCCTTCGGACGGGTTGTTCGAACTCAGATTCGCCATGATTTCGGCGACGGTCAATCCGTTGGAATGAGCACCACTGGCGGCATCTTCCGGGGCAGCACGGCGACGACGTCGCGGCTCCGCGTCAGGCTCCGCAGCGGATTCGGGTTCAGCTTCCGCGACAGCTTCGGGAACAACCGCGCGAACAACCTCGGGCACCTCTTCGACGACAGCGTCTTCGATGACGGCATCTTCGATGTTCGGGGCCTGGGCGGGAGCCTTGACTTCAGGCTCGACCGGCTCGACCGGCTCCGAATCCTTCTTCACCGGAACGTCTTTCACCGTTCGTGTCGGCGAGGAACTCACCGGAGAACTCGGTGCTTGGTTCCCGCTCTGGGGCTTCTGCGTCTCTTGTGGCTTCTGCGTCTCTCGAGACTTCTGGGTCGGGATGACGCGCGGCGCCACGAAGCTGCTGTCACGCCACGACGTCTCCGCGAACACGACGGTTGTCTCAGCAGTCACCGGATCGTCGTTGGGCGATGCCAAGCCGCCGACGTTCGGTGCCGGTTGGCTGGGTCCGTTCTGGCCGGCGCCGGGAACGTACAACCCCGACGGTGCCGGCTGGTACGCGCCGTACGAACTACCGCCAAGTTCCGGTACTCGCGTGGAATCGGTCTTGAGCGCGGTCTGTTCGGGCAGCAGTCCACCTTCGAACAGTGCTTCGAGGTTTCGGCGCAGCGCCACCAATTCGGCGCGCAGCCCGGCCAGTTCCTCCGCGTCCGCGGTCACCTCACGTCGCACGCGACCTTCGACGCTCAGTTCGTACTCGCGTCGAGCAGAAATTTCACGTTCGAGCTGCAGTTCGTACACGGTCTGCAGATCGGCAACCTTGGCTTTGTCCAGTGCCGACTCACGCCGATACTTGGTCATGGCGATAGCGCCGAGGGTGGCTGCCCACAGAGCGACGACCAGACCCACCCGAAGAAGCTGAACGCTGTTGCTGAAAATCAGAAACAGCGAAGCAATGACAGCAAGTGCCAGAAGAGCAGCAATGATCATCTGGCTCGCGCTGCGCTTGCTTCGGCGCGCAGACTTCGATCGACCAGAATTTGTCATGGTTGCCAGGGTACTTGCCGAGACCGGGGTCGCCACGTACCTCGGTGGGTGATTTGCCGACCAGGCTGTCAGTGCGCAGGCTCGTCAGGTGTATCTTCCGGCGTCTTGCAACAATGTTCGAGCCACAGAGCTGCCGCTACCAGCGCAATTGCGGCGCCCAACCCCACCCACGCGCCCGGCGTGTCGGAGGCTGCAGCCTGCAGAACTGAACGCTGTGGGATGAGATACACCAGCACTCCGACCCAGACACCGACGGTAGCTGAACCGACCAAAGCGGATGCTTTGGCCAATGCCAGCGCTCGGGCGGCGGTGATCGGATGAAGCTGTCTGAGTCCGTCGCCGACCTGCCGGTTCTTGACGCGTGAACGAATGACAAAAGCGAAGACGGCCTCGGCAACGGCGACGAAGTAGAGCGATGCTCCCGCATAAACGGGGATGGGCGGCATCGAACCGTAGAACACGCGAATCAGAATCCAGGTGGCCACGGCCGCCACTGCGGCGAGTACCGCGAGTTCACTGATCCGGGTCGGCTTCAAACCCTTGTCGTTTTCGGTCACCGCGCAAGCACCACATCGGTAGTGCGGACACCTTCGCGCTCAGTGCTATCGAGGCCGTCGAGAATTTGTGCCACCGGCAACTTCTGGCCGTCGACGATCAGCGTCGCGTCAGGCTCGACGTCCAGCCAGGGAACGAGAACGAATGCCCGAAGATGCGCGCGCGGATGCGGAAGTGTGAGCACGGGATCGGAACTGACGACGCCTTCGCAGTCGACTACGTCCACGTCCAGGCTCCGTGGCCCCCACCGCTGTTCGCGCACCCGGTCTGCGGCTTCCTCGAGAGCTTGCGAGCGGCGAAGCCATTCAGCGGCATCGGCTTCGGGATCGTCGACCACCACCACCGCGTTGTAGAAATCCTGCTGCTCGACGCCACCCCACGGCGCGGTCGAGTAGACCGGTGAGACAGCAACGACGGCGCTGCCCAACCCGTCGACAACGGACTGTAGGTGAGCCACACTGTCGCCGATGTTGGAACCGATCGACAGAACAGCGCGCGTCATGCCGATCGGGTCCGATGTGCGACGACGGCGACGTCCGCAAAAACCAGCGGAATCGGTGCCGACGGTTTGTGGACAACAACCTCGACGCTCTCGACTCGCGAATCTTTCATGACGTCGTCGGCGATCTCAGCGGCGACGGTCTCGATGAGATCGCGCGACGGGCCGGCGACGATCGCTGCGGCGGCTTCCGCCAACTCGCCGTAGTGGAGGGTCTGCGTCAGGTCGTCCGACGCCGCGGCGGGAGCCAAGTCCATCCACACGGTGATGTCGATGAAGAAGTCCTGACCGTCACGCCTCTCGTGGTCGAACACTCCGTGATTGCCGCGAACCTTCAGTCCGCGCAATTCGATTCGGTCCCCCATGTCAGGCCCTTTCTCGTCCACGGTTCCAGGCGTCGACCACGGCAATGGCGTCGAGCGAAGCTTGTGCGTCGTGCACCCGAACTCCCCAGGCGCCTTCGCGCGCTGCAAGGGCGGAGACCACGGCCGTCGCAGTCTCGCGGCCACCAGGTGGACGCGGATTGCCGTCGGGATCGCTGAGCAGAGACCCCAGGAACCGCTTTCGGGAAGCGCCGACCAGTACCGGGAATCCGGTCGCGTTGAACTCGGGTAGTGCACGCAACAGTGCCCAGTTGTGGTCGGCGTTCTTAGCGAACCCGAGGCCGGGGTCGAGGATGATCGACGACGAATCGACCCCCGCCTTCAACGCCAGATCGACCTGCGACAGCAGTTCGTCACGGACATCGCGGACCACGTCGTCGTAGTGATCGGCGCTGCCACGATGGACATAGTCACCGGCCGAGCGCCAATGCATGAGGATCCAGGGCACTCCGGCGTCGGCCACAACGGAGGCCATGTCGGGGTCTGCGCGACCACCCGATACGTCGTTGACGATGCCTGCGCCCGCTTCGATCGCGGCGGCGGCGACGGAAGCACGCATCGTGTCGACGCTGACGCGAATTCCGGCTGCCACCAGTTCTTCGATCACCGGGGCAATTCGGTCCGCCTCGAGTTTCGGATCGACGCGGGTGGCTCCGGGACGCGTCGACTCGCCGCCGACGTCGACGATGTCGACGCCGATGCGTTGCAGTTCGAGTCCGCGAGCGATCGCCGCGTCACGATCGAGAAATTGACCACCGTCGGAAAACGAATCGGCGGTGACGTTCAGAATCCCCATCACGACCATCCGGGCCGGATCGCTGCCTGCAACGGGAGCCGCGGACATCTTGCTCACTTACGCAGGATGAGGTCCAGCGCTTCGGACCGCGAGGCCGCGCTGGATTGCAGGAGCCCACGAACCGCAGACGTGGTCGTGCTGGCTCCGGGCTTGCGGATACCGCGCATCGCCATGCACAGATGCTCGGCTTCGATGACGACGATGGCTCCACGCGGGTCGAGCTTGCGCATCAAAGCATCCGCGATCTGACTGGTCAGGCGTTCTTGAACCTGCGGACGCTTGGCGTACAGGTCGACGACGCGCGCGAGCTTCGACAAACCGGTGACCTTGCCCGACTTTCCCGGGATGTAGCCAACGTGAGCAACACCGTGGAAGGACACCAGGTGGTGCTCGCACGTCGAGAACATCGGAATGTCTCGCACGAGCACCAACTCCTGGTGACCCTCGTCGAAAGTTGTGTTCAACGCGTCGTCGGGTTCGGAGTACAGACCCGCGAAGATCTCCTTGTACGAGCGCGCAACCCGGGCCGGCGTATCGAGCAGGCCTGGGCGCTCCGGATCTTCACCGACCGCGATCAACAATTCCCGTACGGCAGCCTCTGCCCGCGCCTGATCGAACGGGCGGCCCGTTCCGAGCGACACCAGTTCACTGGCCACATCATTCACCGACAACCGAACTCTCCTCGAGAATTGTTCACAGGTCCCCCGCCGCAGAGCCTAGTGGCGCAAGGTCAGCGAGATCCGTCCGGTCCGTCCCA
Source organism: uncultured Rhodococcus sp. (assembly GCF_963525155.1). Classification (NCBI taxonomy): domain Bacteria; kingdom Bacillati; phylum Actinomycetota; class Actinomycetes; order Mycobacteriales; family Nocardiaceae; genus Rhodococcus; species uncultured Rhodococcus sp. The sequence goes on along the minus strand of NZ_CAURKP010000041.1, from coordinate 27,464 downwards.
GCGAACGGTGCTCGGTCCCTCGTCCTCAGCCGAATGATGCGGCGGAGGAGTTTGCGGCTGTTCCGGTGCGGGGCTCTGCCACTGGTTTTCGCCGGTCGGGTTTCCCCGGTTCGGATCGGCGAAGGGTCCACTGTCCGGGTACTGCACCGGGTAATCGGGCTGCGCGGGGTAACGGCGGCCGGGATGCGGCTGCTCCGGGTACGCCTGCTGCCCCGGGTGCGGTTGACCGTACTGCCCCTGATCGGGCTGGGGCTGACCGTGTTGGGGCTGACCGTACTGGCCCTGCGACTGGTTCGGCGGGGTCGGATTCTGTCCACCGGTGTACCCACCCGACTGCTGTCCGGGGTACGTCGGCGACGGGTTCTCACGCGGAGGCCAACCCGGTGCCGACCATCCGGCGGGCGCTCCGTAGTCGGGTGTTCCCGGTTGCGGAGTCTGCTGCGGAGCACTCGGCTGCGGGTACGAAGGCTGTGCGTAGCCGTTCGAGGGTCCCTGGTTGCCGTTGTTGGGGAGACCACCGTTGTTGGGGAGACCACCGTTGGGGGCACCGCTGTTGGGTGCACCTGCCTTGACGAGAACAGGTGCGGCAGCGGGCTCCGGCCAGGTTTCGCCGCGCTCGATCGCAAGTTCGCGAGGAGTCTTCACCGGCGGACGATCCGAAGGCGTGCGCCCACCGAAATCGTTGAAAGCCGTGATGCGCGGACGCTTTTCGACGCCGGCAAGGATCTTCTCGAGGTCCTTGCGAGTCAACGTCTCACGCTCGAGCAGTTCGGTAGCGATGAGGTCGAGCGCATCGCGGTACTCGTTGAGGATTGCCCACGCTTCGGTGTGCGCTGCCTCGATGAGGTTGCGCACCTCTTCGTCGATTTCACGGGCGATCTCGTGTGAGTAGTCGGACTGAACGCCCATCGAACGGCCGAGGAACGGATCCCCGCCCTCCTGTCCGTAGCGAACCGCGCCAAGCTTGGCACTCATGCCGTATTCGGTGACCATCGCGCGGGCGATCTTGGTCGCCATGTCGATATCGGACGACGCTCCGGTGGTGGGCTCGTGGAACACCAACTCCTCGGCGGCGCGTCCACCCATTGCCATGACGAGACGAGCGATCATCTCCGAACGCGTCATCAAACCCTTGTCGTCCTCGGGCACGGTCATCGCGTGGCCACCCGTGCGACCGCGAGCGAGGATCGTGACCTTGTAGACCGGCTCGATGTCAGGCATTGCCCAAGCAGCCAGCGTGTGACCGCCCTCGTGGTACGCCGTGATCTTCTTCTCGTGCTCGCTGATGATGCGACTCTTACGCCGCGGTCCACCGACAACACGATCCACCGATTCCTCGAGCGAGGCTTCGGTGATGACGGTTCCGTTTTCGCGTGCGGTGAGCAGCGCAGCCTCGTTGATGACGTTGGCGAGATCAGCACCCGACATTCCGACGGTCCGCTTGGCGAGACCTTCGAGGTCGGCGTTGGGATCGATCGGCTTGCCCTGCGAGTGCACGCGCAGGATCGCGCGGCGACCGGCGAGGTCGGGGGCGCCGACCGGAATCTGGCGATCGAAGCGTCCCGGACGCAGCAGTGCGGGGTCGAGGATGTCGGGGCGGTTGGTTGCGGCGATCAAGATGATGCCGGTGCGATCACCGAAGCCGTCCATCTCGACGAGCAACTGGTTGAGTGTCTGCTCGCGCTCGTCGTGTCCGCCGCCCAGGCCTGCGCCGCGCTGACGACCGACGGCGTCGATCTCGTCGACGAAGATGATGCAGGGGCTGTTCTGCTTGGCCTGCTCGAACATGTCGCGAACACGCGAAGCACCGACACCGACGAACATCTCGACGAAGTCAGAACCGGAGATGGTGAAGAACGGGACGCCGGCTTCGCCTGCGACAGCGCGAGCGAGCAGCGTCTTACCGGTTCCGGGAGGGCCGTACAGCAGCACACCGCGCGGAATCTTGGCGCCGAGCGCCTGGTAGCGAGCCGGGTTCTGCAGGAAGTCCTTGATCTCGTACAGCTCTTCGACAGCCTCGTCCGCACCGGCGACGTCGGCGAACGTGGTTTTCGGCATGTCCTTGGTGAGCTGCTTGGCCTTCGACTTACCGAATCCCATGACTCCGCCGCGACCACCGCCGCCCTGCATCCGGTTCATGACGAAGAAGAAGATGCCGAACAGAATGATCATCGGCAGCACGAACAGAAGGATCGACGTCAGCCAGCTCTCCTGAGTGACCGTCGTGTTGAACTTGTCCGCACCGGCGCCTTCGACCTTGTCGAAGATCTGCTCCGACGCACTCGCGGGGTACTTCGCCAGGATCTGCGTCTTACCGTCGGTGGCGTCGTTGCCGTTCTTGAGCCACAGACGAACCTGCTGCTCACGGTCGTCGATCTGCGCCGACTCAACGTTCTTGGCGTCGAGTTGGGAGATCGCGACCGAGGTGTCGACGGTCTTGAAGTCGCGGGTGTCGTTGCTGAAGTAGCTGAAGGCATAGATCACCAACAGCACGACGGCTACGAGTAGCACGTTACGGAACACAGTCTTACGGTTCATACAGGTCGGCCGATGTGGCCGGTCCTTTCGAGAGTGCGGGTCTGCCAGGTCGCCTTCCGGCTGCCAACCGGACACCTGCAGGTTACCGCGATCGGCCCCATCGATGCCCGCCAGCGGCCGTGCCGCTTGGTTGGAACGGTCGTCACTGTGTTCAACGTGCGCATTGCCGATCAGGTTCCCGGGCTACGTCGCAGCACAGTTTCCTGTGAGCGAACACGCTCATAGTGGTTATCGTGCGTTTTTCCGACGCTTGTCCGTCGTTATTCGTCAGGCCGTGTCGGAGAGGATTCCCGCAACAGCGTCAGCGGCGCCCGATTGGTCACCGTCGATGATGCGGTGAGCGAGATGATCGAGTCGCGCAGACAGTCGAGCCGAGGATTCGGGCACGTCCGCCTGCTGGGCGATGGTCTCGTCGAGGTCAGCCAGTAAGCCACCTCCGGCCAGGTGCCTGACGCAGCGCCACGTCTCGGCGAAGTTTCTCGCGGTCCCGTCGTCGGTCAACATCGCGACCCGAAGCGCAGCGTTGGGATTCGACGCCGCCGCCCGAGCCAGGCCGGCCATGATCGCTTCCCTGGCGGCAGTCAGTTCGTCGACGGTTCGGTCCTGTAGCCGCACTCCCGAGTCCGCAGAGCGGCCCGCGTCGGGCGTCGGAGCTTCGCGAATCACCGCTCCGTTACCGTGCTGAATTTCGACTCTGCCCCGAATCTCGAGGGCCACGAGCGCTTGAGCCAGCGACGCGCGACTCACGCCGAGTTCGGCAGCCAGGCTGCGTTCGGGAGGAAGCCGATCGCCGGGCGAAAGACCTTGAGCCTCGATGAAATTCGAAATGTGCTCGGCCAACTGCTCGTACAGGCGCGGACGCTTCAATCGTCCGGGCAGGCCCGAGCGCGAGCCGGGCGATGACGTCGAATTCATGCCTCGGAGTGTACTTGACAAATGGAGCAGTGGCAGAGAGGCTAGGCCAATTCCAAGTGATGCAGACCACAAGCTGGTCGCGAACGGATTGAGAGTTCGATGGCAAATGTCATAGCCCTGTCAGTACTTGTCCTGGTGTTCGTCATATCCACCGTGAGGTCGGTGAACATGGGTGCGCTCGCCCTGGTGGCTGCCTTCGTCGTCGGAACACTGGTCTTCACCGTCGATACCAGCGAGATCCTCGACGGCTTCCCGGCCAGCCTCTTCGTCATCCTGGTCGGCGTCACCTACCTGTTCGCGCTGGCCAGAAACAACGGCACGGTCGACTGGATCATTCACGCGGCAGTCCGCGCGGTCAGAGGACGAGTGGCCCTCGTGCCGTGGGCGATGTTCGCGGTGTGCGCGGCCGTCACCGCCATGGGCGCGGTCAGTCCCGCTGCCGTCGCCATCATCGCGCCCGTGGCAATGGGCTTCGCCACCCGCTACCGGATCCACCCCATGCTGATGGGCTTCATGGTCGTCCAGGGCGCAACGGCGGGCAGCTTCTCCCCTATCGGAATCTTCGGTGTGATCACCAACGACGTCATGCGTCAGAACGGCCTCCCGTCGAGCCCGGCCTTGCTGTTCGTCTCGACCTTCGCGGCCGCGGCCGTTGTTGCTGCCATCGCGTACGTCTCGTTCGGCGGACGCGCGTTGATTGCGCGCGGCGCCTCCGAACGCGTGCTCGTCAACGCAGTCGGCAATGCGTCTGGCGGTGGCGACACCATCACCGGTTCGGGTTCCAGCGACAGCTCGAAGGGTGGCGGCAAGTCCTCGGGTGGGACCGCTCCGCACGAGGGAGCACTCAACCTCGAGCGGCGACTCACCCTGCTCGGACTGGCGTCGCTTGCACTCGGCGCCTTGGTCTTCGACCTTGACGTCGGCTTCACCGCACTGACTGTCGCGGTACTTCTCACCCTGATCTTCCCGGCCTCCGCCCGCGGCGCCGTCGACAAGATCAGCTGGGGCACCGTGCTCCTCATCGGCGGAATCGTCACGTACGTCGCTCTTCTGCAGAACCAGAACACCGTCCAGTGGCTCGGGGATTCTGTTGCACACGTGGGGATTCCACTTCTCGCAGCCTTCTTGATCTGCCTGATCGGCGCGATCGTGTCGGCGTTTGCATCCACCACGGGAATCCTCGGCGCACTCATCCCTTTGGCAATTCCATTCCTCATGACCGGTCAGGTCAATGCAACCGGTCTGGTCATCGCGCTGGCAATCTCCTCGTCTCTGGTCGATTGCAGTCCGTTCTCGACCAACGGCGCGCTGGTGGTCGCGAACGCCGCTCCGGAAGAACGCGACGTGGTGTTCGGGCTGACGATGCGGTGGGGCATGACCATCATGGTGGTGACGCCGATTCTCGCCTGGCTGCTGTTCGTTGTTCCATGGTCCGTCTGAATCTTCGCTCAAAGAAAGGGAACTCGCGATGAACAGCGAATCCACACTTCTGCGCTCGCTCGACCCCCGCATCTTCGACGATCACGGAGCGGCGGTCAGTTTCGGCGAAGGCGCAACCCTCTCTCGCGCCGACTTGTTTGCCGCCGCCACCGCGGTCGCCGATCAAATCCATGGTGCACAGCGAGTGGCAGTACAAGCCGCCGCCGGCCTCGAGACAGTGGTCGCCGTCGCCGGCGCACTGATCGCCGGTGTTGCCGTGGTCCCGATCCCGCCCGACTCCGGCCCGCTCGAACGTCAGCACATCATCGCCGATTCCAAGGCCGAACTGATACTCGGAGAAGGGCCGACGGATTCGAGTATCCCGTTGATTCCCATCGATATTCACGCGCGATCCGCGACGTCCTATCCCGAACCGAGTGCGGCAGCTACTGCACTGATCATGTACACCTCGGGAACCACCGGAGCTCCGAAAGGCGTTGTCCTCTCGCGAGCATCGATCGCAGCGGATCTCGACGCGCTCGCTCATGTGTGGAATTGGACGCCAGAGGACACACTCGTCCACGGACTGCCCCTCTTCCACGTCCACGGGTTGATTCTCGGCGTGTTGGGCGCCTTGCGCGTGGGTTCGCCGCTGATTCATACCGTCAGACCAACTCCGGATTCGTATGCCGCAGCGGGTGGCTCGTTGTACTTCGGTGTTCCGACCGTCTGGTCACGCGTGTGCGGTGATCCCTCGGCGGCAGCAGCATTGCGATCCGCGCGCTTGCTCGTGTCCGGAAGTGCACCACTTCCGGTTCCATTGTTCGAGCGGATGAAATCGCTGACCGGGTTGGCTCCCGTCGAGCGCTACGGAATGAGTGAAACCCTCATCACCGTCAGCACGACGCACGACGGCGAACGTCGCCCGGGTTGGGTCGGGCACGCCGTTCCGGGAGTCAGGACGAGGTTGCGCGGCGAGAACGGCGAATTGTCGGCGCACGACGGAGAGCAGCTTGGGCAACTGGAAGTTGCGGGCGCCGTTCTCTTCGACGAGTACCTCGGGAACCCCTCGAAGACAGCGGAATCCATGACCGAAGACGGCTGGTTTCGCACCGGCGACATCGCGGTGATCGACGACAGCGGATTCCACCGCATCGTAGGTCGCGAGTCGGTCGACATGATCAAGTCCGGTGGATACCGCATCGGTGCCGGCGAGGTGGAACAGGCACTTCTGGCATACCCCGGCGTTCGCGAGGCCGCCGTCGTCGGTGTGCCGGACGACGATCTCGGCCAGCGCATAGTCGCATTCATCGTCGGGGACGTAGCCGACTGCGCTGTGGTTTCGGACTTCGTCGCCGAATCACTGTCGATCCACAAGCGCCCACGCCAGGTTTGTCTGGTGGACAGCTTGCCGCGCAACGCTATGGGCAAGGTCCAGAAGAAGCTGCTGACGCCCTGAAGGTGTGCTTGTTTCCCTCGAAGCGTGCTCGCTCACTGCCTGGTGACCACGACGACGGCATCAGCCATCCGATCGTGGAAGCCGCGGACGTCCGGTGCGCTACTGATCGAAACGATGATCGCGATCGAAATAGCGACTGTTACCAGAGAACCGAGAATGCTCGCGACACTGCCCAACGACATCGAATTCAGCATGCCGACGAGCTCGTCACCACTACCGAGCATGGCCAACGCCGAAACAGCCGATCCGAGGTACATGGGGATCACGAATGCATTCCGTTTGAAGGACTGCGTCAGGGCCGGACGCGCACCTCCTACCGAGCGAACGCCTATTCCGAGGGCGAGTTTGCCCAGGGTTACCCCGAATGCCGACTCTCCCCATACGAAGTACACGATCGAACCGATCCCGATCAGCAGGCCAATCAGACCCGAACTTGTCCGGTAGGAATCGAAGTCGAATCCGTTTCCGAGCGTCGCGGTGGAGATCATTCCGCCGACGACCGACACAACTGCGAGAATGGCAAAATCGATGAACCGCGCGGCAACTCGTATCCCGACTCCGGCCGGCCGAAACCCACCAGGCGGGAGTGGAACGCCGGTCGGCGCATACCCCGGGTTCGGTTGCGGCACGGCCGGTGGCGGTGCGGCCAGTTGCACGGGGCCGCTACCGGAGCGGGATTCCGGTGCGTTCGAGATGAAGGTCTCGGTCGCAGGTTCGGGTTCGGGTCCGAGTAGACCGAATTGCCCAGCAGCCCTTCGGTCCAACGCCGCATCCACAGCCGGATCACCCAGCGCTTCGAGCCACGTCACAAGATCGTCGTACGTCGACGGATTCGCAGCAATCGCCGGCCGCAACTCCGGCGAACTCGACGCAATCTCGAACAGCACCGCCGCCGGAGTCCGCGGATCCGCAGCCTCGAGAGCACGCCTCGAAGGCTGAACGGGCTGTCCGAGATTCGGTACCACAGCTGTAACCGTGGTGGCCGACGCGAACAGTTGCACCCCCGCATACAAATTCCGAACAGCCGGTGAGACTGTGAGAGCGAGAGCAACCAGAACCACCAGGACCACCATGGCGAGATCGAATATCCATGCACTATAATATATTTCGCCATAGATGGCCGACTGCACCACGAGACGAGCGATCATCAGGACGAGCAAGCCGACACAGACTCCAAGACCGACCTCGCGTGACGGGCGAGGGTCGAGCGAAGAATACCGAAGCGACAGTGATCTGACTCCGACAACGGCAAGAATCCCGAAGAGTATCGCGAGAACTGCGAGCACTAACGCATCTCCCCACGGCACGATGCCAAATTGCGTTGCTGCCATTGCGATCTGAGAGAATCCAACACCGAAGCTCCACACCGCGATCAACAGCATGCCGTTTCGTGCCGCTGCGAGCCAGACGTATCCGGGGTGCGTCCCGTCGCCGACGGACGCAACACCGAATGGAATGAATGTAATTGCGGCTGCGGCAATCAAGAACGTGATGCCGTAGTAGGGACTAGCCGTGACCGTGTGGAACAGCTCGACACTTGTGCCCTCGCTGATCGAGTGGAGCAATCCGGCCGCGAGGAGAGCGATGCCGAGCGCGGCGATGGTGAGGCGCCAGGACGCAAACCGTCTGGCGAGACCGACTGCCGCAACACCCACCACGACGATCGGAACGGCCGACGACGCGAAGAGAACGATCAGGCTCTCGAATGTCTGCGGCCCGTCGTAATATCGGTAGCGACTGACGGAGACCAGGATGTAGATCAGCGCGAGTAGCGCCGAGGCCACTGACGACCCCCAAGCCACAAACACAAGCGGCTTCACCAACGCCAACCATCGCGGCGCGGTTCGAGGGTCGATGCGAATTTCGGCCGCGCGCGGTTGAGCTGCGAGCAGGGCGCCGGCAAGCCCGAACCACGCTCCAGCGCCGACCCCGTTGCCGGTGAAAATACTCGAACTCTCACTGAATCGGAACATTCCACGAATGACGTCGTAGACGACAAGACCCACAACAGTGGCAATGAGGGGTCCGTTGGCCACCAGACGCAGCACACGTATCTGCCCGACATTCCAATTCGGCCCGAGCATTCCGAGTCGCGCCACGTACGGCAGTAACAGCGACGCCAGCGACAGCAGTGTCGGCAGAACCAGAAGCAGCACAAGAGCACTCGAACCGACGCGGGCTATTCCGACGGTCGCACTCCACGGTAAGAAGAGCGACACGAACAGCAGTGCCGCGGCTGTCCCGTCGCGGGTGTAGTCACCGATCCGAATATCCACGAACGCAGATCGCGTCGGTGAATAGCTCTGTGGCGGTGGATACATGCCGTGCGACTGGGGCGAACTGCTTATTGATGGTTCACCGGGTTGACGCGAGTTGTCTTCGGTCATTCGCCAAGCTCCTCAGATGTGGGAAGTGCGCCGAACGGGTCAAGCACTATCGCCGATATTTGGTGGTCCCCGACGAATCGCGATCGTTGCTGACGATCTTGGCGAAGCATTGATCGTTGGCAATCCGCTTCGAATCGCACCACCCGTTGGCCGCATCCGCATCTGCAAACGTCAAGCCTGCGACGGTTATCCACCAACCCCGGAGATCGAAGGTCCGCCATTCGTTACTCCAGAGCAGACGCACCTCCGGATACATGAGACGAAGTTCGAGATGCTGTCGCAGGATCTGGGCAGCAGTCCAATGCACCTGAGCGCCATTGATATCCGCCGCATCGAGTCCGACCCGCTTGGAGGAGATCTGAGCCACCCACCTGTTCGCGAGGTCACCGATCACAAAGGGGCGATCGGCGTCGGCCTGAGCCCGGAGGGCGTCGAGACTCGCAGATTCGACGTCGCCCGTTGTCGGCTGCGCGCTACGTGTGGGTCGGATCGGCGTATTGGTGTCACTTCGCGATGCCGGCCCGGATGTCAGGCTGGTATCACTCGTCCCCTCGTCCTCGCATTCGACGAGTTGAGCACCTGACGCTCTCGAATTGGTCAGACTCGAAGACTCACCGAGAGTGTTCGGCAGCCTCCAGAAGCTACCGAGGTCGTACAGGAACTCGCGCTGGATCGAGTTCGTCGTGTTCGTCCCATCGGTTCGGGGAAGAAAGATCGGCGCATCGGAGAAGTCGAACACCGCCGATGCAACGCTCTGGCCGGTGTCGGTGATCGATACACGAAGCGCGTCGGTGGAGACGATGTCTCCGCTGGGACATGATGCTTTCATTTCCATTAGAACGACGAGACCCTCTGCCTGCGTGCGGTATTCAACCGGCGCCAGGGTCGGTGTCCGTCCGCATTTCGTGACGTACTCGTTGCCTCCGTCGAATTCAGGGACAGCGGGCAGCCTGCCCGGTGCTCCTGACGGTCCGCCGGTCGGTGGGTAGTAGAGGAATCTGTCATTGGAGATCGAGGCGAGTCCGTCGTGGGCCTTCGACCAAGACCAGTGGTTGGTGTGGGAATCGAGGGACCAACTGACAGAGCCGTCGTCGAGTTCGACGGCGAGTACCCTGCCGTCGTTAGGATGGACGAGAATTCGCTCACCGTCCGAGACCGAGTAAGAGAAGTAGTCGCCGATCTTGGTCGACCACAACTGTTCCCCGGTGTCGATTCGGTAGGCCGAGAGCGTGTCCGAGTCGTTGCCCAACACGATGTCGCCGATGATCCGGCGTAGCGAGAAGTGGTCTCCGCCGATGACCGACCACAGCTCGGTGCCGTCGTTCATGTCGTAGGCACCGTGCGAGCCGATGTACGGACGAGAGTTCGATGCCGAGACAAGCCACGGTGATGCCGGTGCGTCTTCGTCAACTCTAAATCTCTCGGCACCGTCACGGTCGGACACGATGCTGGAGTATCCGTCCGACGGAAATGGCATCGCACAGAGGACGCCGGCAAAACCTTGTCCTGGAAGTGCCTCGTAGCCACCCAGATTCGGATTCGAAAGCAGTGCGCCATCGACCGCGTTGAGCGCCGTAGATCCGATGCTCGAGTAATAGACGATGCCGTCGACGATCTCGAACGAATGCGAATCGCCGGATCCGACGCAGTCGGTTTCCGGTGGAGTTGTCGTTGTCCACGCCGCATCGAGGTCGGTGGGGGTTCCGCGCGAAATCACCAGCCCGGACTGGCTACCGCCGACAGTGAAGACCGCTCCGTCGGAAACCTCGACCAAGGTGGCCGTATCGGTGTCGACACTCGAACGAATCGCCCCCGAGTCGAGCGAGAAGGAAACGACTCGAGCTGTTCCACCAGGGTTCCTGACGACACAAGGTAGGGCTGCATCGATCGCTGCGGTCGCACACGACACCGTGCCGGCGACCGGCGTTTGCCATCGAATGGATCCGCTCTCGGCGTCGACTGCAACAAGTTGGGACTGCTGGCCCTGCTGTGGACCGACCGTAGTGATCAGAGTCTGTCCCACGTCGATGAATCTCGCCGTTCCATAGCTCGCACCGAGCGAATCCGGCCACAGAAATCTTCCGCCCGGCAGAACCTCGTCAACGTCCAACGACCACCCTGGCGTCGGCTGCGTCGGGTAAGTGTTGACCAGCTGGCCTGCCACCGGTCCATCGGTGTCTCCCGACCGGAGAATCGTGACAACGGTGACGGCGCCTGCGGCGAGGGCCGCGACGGCGGTAAGGGCTGCAACGGCAACAATCCATCCTCGGCCACGAGATCGAGAGGGCGGAGGATGTCCGGCAACCGGAGCCTGCGGTGGTGAAGGCGGGGGTGGTGGGGGAGGTGGGGGCGGCAACGTCATCGGTTGTGTCTCCCTCTGTCGATCATTCGTCCGCTAGGCAAAGCACTACGACAGGACTCTCTTTGCGAACCCAATCGGCGGTGCACGAAGATGTGGACGTGCCGCGGCTGACTACCCGGTGAGTGGCGCTGCTCGAGCTGCATGAGACCGGACTGACGTATGTCTCGCTGGTCCCGTCGCCCTTGTCTGCCCCGAGCCTTCGTACGACGCAGTCACCTACCGAGGCATTGGCGATGACCGACGCCGTGTCGCTTCCGCTGTACGTCGGCGCCACCGTCCGGGATGTGGTGGTCGCATACGTCGGATAAGTCGTACTCGACGATTCAGATGTGTAGTAGAGAGAAGACGCGCTGTCGTAGTCGTCGAACGCGCGGGTGACTGCATTGGCAATGAGAAACATCCACACAATCGACAGCACCAGAAGCGCGGTGAAGATGTAGCCGATGACCAGACCGGCGATTGCAAGTCCTCGCCCCTGCTCACCGGTTCGTTTGATCTGCGCCAGCGAAATGTGGCCGAGCACAATGCCGACCGGCGCCAGCACGAGCGCCCCGACCAGGGCGGCAATTGCGAGGCCGTTTGTGGTCGGAGGTTGGTACAGAACGCCCTGCGGTTGGGCACTCCAGTACTGCTGCTCCCCACCAGGCGGGGGCGGTGGTGGCGGTGGCGGTGGCGGAAGGGTCACCGAATAAGCCGTCGGTAGCGCATTCCGTGAATCTAGCGACGCCTCGGAGACCTGTCTGTAGTCCGTTTGGCGGATTGATGCAGAGGTGCCGAAATGTGAAGAGTTCTAACCGGCGAGCAGGCTCAGCCGCCGTAGACCTCGGGGTCCAGGGTGCCGATGTACGGCAGATCGCGGTACCGCTCGGCGTAGTCGAGGCCGTAACCGACGACGAACTCGTTGGGGATGTCGAAGCCCACGTCGCGGACATCGACGTCGATCTTGACCGCGTCGGGCTTGCGAAGCAATGTGACGACCTCGAGCGAAGCGGGGTTACGCGTCTTGAGGTTGCGCATCAACCACGACAGCGTGAGACCGGAGTCGATGATGTCCTCGACGATCAGCACGTGGCGACCGGCAATGTCCTTGTCGAGGTCCTTGAGGATGCGGACGACGCCCGAAGACGAGGTCGAGGATCCATAGGAGCTGACGGCCATGAATTCCATCTGCGACGGGATCGGCAGGGCGCGGGCGAAGTCGGTCATGAAGAAGACCGCTCCCTTGAGGACGCCGATCAGCAGGAGATCCCCTTCGGGGGCGCCTGCCGGGTAACGCTTGGCGATGTCCTCAGCCAGTTCCGCCGTTCGTGCACGGATCTGTTCTTCGGAGATCAGTACCGATGCGATGTCGCCCTCGTACACGCGTCAAACCCTTCGTCGGTCTTCGAATCCGAGGATCAGCCTGCCACGTCGCCGGGCCGCCACCAACCTCGCCTCCGGTGTTCCGCCCCCGATCGCGACGCCGCCTTGTCCCCGCCAGTCGGTCACCAGGGCGTCGACCGCCCGTAACTGTTTGTCCGTCAATGCTTTTGCGCCGCCCTGCAGCAGCCAGGCCCGCAGAGCGCGTCGGCGGATTGCGGTGGGCGCTTCGGCAAGTGTGTCCACTTCCACTTCTCCGTCGACGACAACCCGTAGGAGTAGGGCTTCGGCATACTCGTCGAGCGCCTCGCCGTCTTCACGCAACTGCGTCGCGGTTCGGGCCAACGCTTCGGGAACTCCCCCGCCGAGAATTTCTTCGAGCAGCGGCAACGCCTCGTGCCGCAGACGTACGCGAGTGAACTCGGGATTGTTGTTGTGCGGGTCCTCCCACGGCGTGATTCCCAGGTCGACGCAGGCCGCCCTGGTCACCGATCGCCGGATGCCGAGTAGCGGCCGTCCCCAGGGAGCGTCGAATGCAGCCATACCTTGAATCGATCGCCCACCGGACCCGCGCGAGAGTCCGAGAAGCACGGTCTCGGCTTGATCGTCGAGCGTGTGTCCGAGCAGAACCGGGAGGTCAGTCCTGGCGTCGCGCAGAGCGCTGTACCGAGCCTCACGCGCGGCGGCTTCGAGACTCCCACCTTCGGCTACGTCGACGGTCAGCACCGTCGCGGTCCGGCAACCCAGCGCCAGCGCCTGATCCGCGGCAGAGCGTGCGACGGCATCCGAACCAGGCTGCAGCCGATGGTCCACGATCAACGCGTCGACAGAATCGGTTTCCGCCACGGCTGCTGCGGTCAACGCCAATGAATCGGCGCCCCCGGACAGCGCGACGACCACACGGCGTCGTGGCTCGAATGCGAGCGTCCACGCCCGCACGGCCTGTCGCAGCGCCAGTAGGGCAGGCGTCTCAGGCAGCAGCATCTAGCCGAGAACGCGCTTTACCCACGCGTCGGGATTGTCGATCTCGTCGAGCAACGGCAAGGTCTCGGGCCCGGTCCAGATGGTGTTGAACTGCTCCATGCCGACCTTGAGAACCACCGCGTCGACGAAGGCCTTGCCGCGTACGTACTGCGCCATCTTGGCGTCCATGCCGAGCAGCATCTTGATGATCCGCTGCACGGGGTTGGACTTGCGCTGCCGACGCTTGTCGAAGGCCGCGCGGATCGTTGCCACCGACGGCACCACGGCGGGGCCGACGGCGTCCATCACGTGGTCTGCATGCCCTTCGAGGAGGGTGCCGAGTACGAGCATCCGATCCAGCGCGTCACGCTGAGGTTCCGCCTGCGAAGCACGCAGCAGGCCGATGATCCCGCCCGCCGTCGCACCGTCACTGGAGTCGGGTTCCTTCCGCGAGCGCAGTTCTGCAGCAAGGCGCCCGACAACGTCGGTCATCGACTCGTCCACCGTCGCACCAAGCGTTTCGACGGATTCCTTCATGTACTCCGCTAGCCACGGCGAGGACGAGAACTGGACCCGGTGCGTGACCTCGTGCAGGCAGACCCACAACCGGAAGTCACTCGGGTTCAGCCGAAGGGACCGTTCGACGGAGACGATGTTCGGTGTGACCAGAAGCAGGGTGCCGTGCTCGCCGGTGAACGGGTCGTACTGCCCGAGGATCGCCGAAGACAGGTACGCCAGCATTGCACCGGCCTGCAGGCCCGCCGGCTTTCCGACGATGAGATTGCCACTGCCGTCAGGGTCGGCGCCGGTGAGATGTGCCATCGACCGCGAGGCCGCCGTGATCCACCCGGCCCGGTCAAGCACGTCAGCGGCCGGGACCGGTAGACCGTCGGCCAGCCCGGTCACTTCACGAACCGGCAGTTCTGCGCGCTTGGACGCTTCGGCGAGTTCTGCGGTTGCCGTCTCGGCCGTGTAGCGAGACATCGCGGGGCCGCCGCGCGCCAGTTTTATCCCGGCTTTGGCGGCAAGACTCCAGTCGACGGCACCACCGAGCGGAGCCGAGGCTTCATCATCTTGTGGAGTCTTTTCGGCCACTATTGGCACCCGCAATTCCTCAATGCTCCGGCAATCGCGTCCAGGGCAGGACGGCTCACTTCTGGCGGCCGGTCATTGGACATCAGTGCGAAGGTGAGCACTCGCCCGTTCTGATCGACCACGAACCCTGACAACGCGCTGGCCGTCGAGAGAGTTCCCGTCTTGGCCCGCACCCAACCCGCACCGGTTCGGTTTCCGGACGCGTAGCGGTCGGACAAACTTCCTGTTCCGCCGGCCACCGGAAGGTAGTCCAGCAGAGGGCGCAGTTTCGGATCACCGTCACCGGCCGCAGCCGTCATGACGCGATCGAGTACCTGAGCGGGAATGAGATCGTCGACGGACAGTCCGCTGGAATCGTGCAGCGATACACCGGTGTAGTCGAACCCGGCCGCCTGCAGGGTCTTGCCGGTCGCGTCGACGGCTCCGGTGAACGAGGCTTCGATTCCGGAGGCAATCGCGACCTCACGCCCGATGGTCTCTGCGAGCACGTTGTCGGAATGTTCCATCATCTGCAGCAGCCGGTCGCTCAGCGGCGCCGACTGCACGGTGGCGATCGGCTTGGCACCGGCAGGCGCCGCGCCGAGACTCACGTTGGCGGGATCGACACCGAGTGCCTGAGCGAGCACCTTGCCCGCGTCCAACGCGGGAGTTTCCGAACGCGGCGACTCGTCTTGAGTGCCGTCGTACCGACCACCTTCGATCATCACCGATTCGATCGGGGTGATGTAGCCCGCCGCGATGTCAGCGGGGAACCAGCCGGTGGCCATGTTGTCGCCCTTGAACAAGCTCGAGTCGACCACGACGCTGGTCACCGGCGTACCGGCAGCCTTGATCTGGTCGACGAGATCCGCGATGTGAGCAGCATTGGCGTAATACCCGCTCTGCCCCTTCGGCGTCGCGGTCAGCGTCGGGTCACCACCGCCGACCAGAACGACCTGCCCGGGGCTCGTTCCGGGAACCACCGTCGTGGACAGCCGGTGGTCGAGCGGCAACTTCAGCAGTGCCGCCGATGCGGTGAGCACCTTCGTCGTGGACGCGGGCGTCATCGGCGTCGACGGGTCTGCGCTCCACAGAATGTTTCCGGTGAGCGCATCGGCGACAACTCCAGTGAACTTCCCCAGATCCGGGTTGGCGACAGCCGGGCCGATCGCCGCGGCAATTCCCGACGCGCTCGGAATCGGTGCGTCCGTCGGGACGGGCACCACCTGAGGTGACGGCGTCACGAGCGCAGGCTGCGGCGACGTAGTCACGGTCGCACTGCCGGCAGTGTCGTTCGACGTACCGAGTTTCACGACGACAACTCCGGCGACAGCCAGTACAACCACTGCACCGACCGCCAGAAGGATGCGGAAGTTACGTCGTCGACTCTCTTCCAACGAGCCGATCTTCTTCTTTCCTTGGCCCGCCAACGCCCCTCCGTCTGTGCTCTGCCTACTGGGTGGTCAGGCAACCTTATCCTTGACCCGATATCCTTCCGACGAATCATTACCGACACGACAGCGAGGAATCGGCGTGGAGTTCGACGTCACCATCGAGATCCCCAAGGGTCAGCGCAACAAGTACGAGGTCGACCACGTAACCGGTCGCGTCAAACTCGATCGCTACCTCTACACAGCTTTCGGCTACCCGGCCGACTACGGCTTCATCGAAAACACCCTGGGTGAGGACGGCGATCCGCTCGACGCCATGGTCCTGCTCCCCGAGTCGGTCTTCCCCGGCGTCATCGTCGAGGCTCGCGCAGTCGCGATGTTCAAGATGGTCGACGAGGCCGGCGGAGACGACAAGGTCCTCTGCGTTCCGGCCGGCGACCCCCGCTGGGATCACATCCAGGATCTGGGTGACATCTCACAGTTCGAGCTCGATGCGATCAAGCACTTCTTCGTCCACTACAAGGACCTCGAGCCGAACAAGCACGTCGAGGCTGCCAACTGGGTCGGCCGCGCCGAGGCAGAGGCCGAGATCGAGGCTTCGATCAAGCGTCTCGCTGCCAACGGCGGTCACTGAGCTCGAGTTCTCAGGCCTTACGAAAATCCCCGCACATCGGAAGATGTGCGGGGATTTTTGTGCTGTTTTTACTCGCCCTTGCAGTTCCTACTCACCCTTGCAGTTTCTACTCACCCTTGCAGTTTCTACTCACCCTGGAAGACTGGCGGGCGCTTCTGGAAGACGGCGGTGATGGCCTCGGTCAGATCCTGCGAAGGCAGGAACGCCGCGTTCCAGGCTGCGACGTAGCGAAGGCTGTCGTTCACGCTCGCGCTGCGGCTGTGATCGAGCACGTCCTTGATCCCGTGGACGACGAGCGGCGGGTTGAGCGCAATCTCCTTGGCGGTCGCGCGCGCCGCGGCCAGCACTGCGTCGGCATCTTCGAACACGTCGTTGACGAGACCGATCTTCTCGGCGCGCGCTGCGTCGATGTCCTTGCCGGTCAGAGCCAACTCACGCAGGTGTCCGTCACCGATGATCGCGGGCAGTCGCGCGAGGCTGCCCATGTCTGCGACGATCGCGACCTTGACCTCGCGGATGCTGAACTTGGCGTCGGCGCTCGCGTAGCGGATGTCCGCCGCGGTGATGAGGTCGACGCCGCCGCCGATGCACCAACCCTGCACAGCCGCGACGACGGGCTTGCGGCAGTCTGCGACGGCATTGATGCCCGACTGCATGCGCTTGATCATGTCGTGGAATTTGGTGCGCGGACCTGCCTGAGCCTTGTCTGCGAGGACGGCACCGAATTCACCGCTCATCGCCGGCAGGTCCAGTCCGAACGAGAAGTGCTTGCCGGAACCGGCGATGACGATTGCACGCACCTCGGGGTCGGCGTCGAGGTCGGCGAAGATTTCGGGGAGTTCACTCCAGAAATCCGGCCCCATCGCGTTGCCCTTGCTCGGCCCGATCAGCGTCACCTGGGCGATGTTGTCTTCGCGCTCGACGGTGAACGCATTCCAGCTCTTCTGTTCAGTCATTACTCAAGAGTAACTAAAGGTCGGGCTCAGCCGAAGACCGCTGCCTTCATCCGAAGATTCCTGCCTCGTCAAGTACCAGTACGACGAGGGTGACGGCCATCAGGGCGAACATGATGAGCATCGCCATCCTGGCCGCCCGCTCACTTGTGGGCGGAAAAACGCGCTGCGCGGGATGCTCGGCGATGTACTCCGCCATGGACATGGTCCTGGCACGTGAGCGTGTCGGATTCTGTACCGCTGCTGTTGTAGCCATGTCGGTGATCCTTTCAACTACGCAATCTCAGTCAGGTACCCCAAAGGTGAAGTACCCGACTGAGTTCGACTTCTCCAATGTAGACCCGCAGATCGAAGAAGTCAGCGTGAGTTTGGTGCGAATTGCCTGAGAATTAGTCCACACAGGGGATGCCGCCATTCGCGTCGGCCCGGATGGGTGATCCCTGCGCTCCCGTATCGGGAACGGTGCCGGCGGATACCGACGAGTCCGACCGCGCCGGAGCGGCCGAGAACACGGTCTGCGCATTGTCCTCACCGATCAGTACAGACACTGATTCGGCCGCTGCCTGCTCGTTAGGCACTGCGGCCACGCCCAACTGCTCGGCCAGCGCCTCTGCGACGGCTTTGGCGCCGACTCCATAGCTGACCACCGACTTTGCCGTCGCAGCTGCGGTGCTCACCTCTCCGACTTCGACTCCCGACGCTTTCGTCACCGCTGCCAACGCGGCGCCCAACCCGTCCGTCGCGGTTCCGTTGCGGATATCCACAACTTCGTTCCCGGTCGAGACAGCAGTGTCCATCACAGGTGCAGATGCCGAGTCACCTCCCGCGAAGATCCGCGACACTTCACTACGCAGACGCGCCGGATCGACCATGTTGACGTCCTGGCCGTCGACGGTCTCGTATCCCTCGATGGGCAGGGTGTAGAAGTCGATGTTCCCACCTGCGAGAGCGCTTGCCTGAGAAGCGAATCGAACGGGATCCATGGCGGAATCGATCACCACGTCCTTCTTCACCACGTCGGCCAGTGCCGTCATCTTCGGAATGTTTCCGATGACGCCGGAGCCCTTCAAGTTGGCGATCACCGCGCTGATGAAAGCCTGCTGCCGGTGGGTGCGATCCAAGTCCCCGTTGTCCAGGCCGTGGCGTTGACGGACAAACGAAAGTGCCTGTGACGCATCGAGAGTCTGAACTCCGGCCGGGAAGTTGGCGCCCGAGAAGTCATCCTGCACCGGATTGTTGAGGCACACCTGAACGGGGCCGATAGCCGAGACGACGTCGTAGAAGCCCATCAGGTTCACTTCGGCAAAGTGATCGATCGGAACCTTGAGCAGATTCTGCACGGTGGTCAGTGTCGACCGTCTTCCGACTTCACGCGCTTGTTGTTCTCGTGCAGCAGGATCCGTCACACCGTCCGCTACGAGTTTGGCGTCCGCATCAGCCTTCGCCATTCCGTACGCTTCCTTGATCTTGGCCATTCCGTAGCCGGGTACCGCGACGTAGTCGTCGCGTGGGATCGCCACTGCACTGGCCTTGCCGCCATCGCCCGGAACATGGAGCAGGATAAGCGTGTTCGTGTTGTACCCACCCACATCACTGTCCCCCGCATGCAGCTTGTCGGTGACGAACTCAGCCGGCAGGTCGCTGCCGTCCATCGCTTTGCGACTGTCGAGCCCGATCAACAAGATGTTGGTATCCCCGTCGAGAGAACTTCCGGCGTCCTCACCGAGGGCGGAGAGCGCATCCGACCGGTACAGCCCCGACGTCAGATCCGACTGCACGTACCACCCGATTCCGACGCCCACCAGAATCGTCGTCGACAGGGACGCCGCCGCCAGCTTGCGCCCCACCGAGAGCGTCGACCGCTGCGGTTGACGCCTACGCCTGTGCCTGGTTGCCGAGTGTCGAGGTCGCGGTTCCACGGCCGACACGCTATCCACCGTTCCTGAGTAGAACCTGTCGATACCGGACACGGCTGGTCTTTCGCTGAAAGAACGCTGAGAATGAAGTCCGAATTAGGCAAATCTGCTCTAGGCTCCGCCCTGTGGACCGCCGACGCTTCCTCAGTGCCCTCGCAGCAGCAACTCTGACCGGAACCGCCGCGGTGACCATGGGAACCGCGTGTTCGTCACGTTCGGTCGGGACGGCAATCGCTGCAGCCGACGAACCAACCGACCCCGTCCCTGTCCCGGATCTCCCGCCTGCCTTGTTGCCGCCTCCACCGCCGTCTGCCCGGGTGCCGCTGCCCGCCGGCGGATCGTTGACCGCGTTACCCGGCGGTGGGGATCTGTTCGCCCTGACGGTTGACGACGGAGCCAGTTCCGAAGTCGTGCGCCTCTACACACAGTTCGCAAAAGACACCGGCATCCGTTTGACGTACTTCGTCAACGGGCAATACAACTCGTGGACCGAAAACGCCGGACTTCTCAGACCGCTGGTCGAGAGCGGACAAATTCAGCTCGGCAATCACACCTACTCGCACCCGGATCTGACGTCCGTGCCGAAGCAGCAGATCGCCGACGAGCTGACGAAGAACGGCACGTTCCTGCGCAACACCTACGGCGTGGACGCGGCGCCGTACTTTCGGCCGCCTTACGGAAGGCACAACGCGACAGTCGATTCCGTGGCCGCGAGCGTCGGCTACACCGTGCCCACCCTCTGGTACGGGTCACTGTCGGATTCTTCGTTGATCACCGAGGAGTACATCCTCCAAATGGCGAACCAGTACTTCAATCCGGGGGCCATCGTGATCGGACACCTCAACTATCTGCCCGTGACCCACGTGTATCCGCAACTGGTGGACATCATCCGGAGCCGAAACCTGCGGACTGTCACGCTCAACGATGTCTATCTGAAGCCGTGACGCCGTGGTGACCGCAGCCGACAACGAGGTCCCGGCCGACAACACGGCTCCGTCTGTGAAACAACGCACCGAGGCCTGGCTGCTCGCGGACATCACCGAGGAACCAGCCGGACATCTGGGGCCACACCGGATGGCGCCGAAGAAGGAGAAGCGCCACCCGTGGTGGAAGGTGATGTGTCTGACGGGTGTCGATTACTTCTCCACTCTCGGTTACCAACCCGGTATCGCGGCACTGGCGGCCGGCACGTTGGCTCCCATCGCGACAGTCGTATTGATCCTGCTGACACTCTTCGGCGCTCTACCGGTCTACCGGCGAGTGGCTCGCGAGAGTCCGCATGGCGAGGGTTCGATCGCCATGCTCGAGAAGCTGCTGCCCAAGTGGCGCGGCAAGATCTTCGTTCTCGTGCTTCTCGGCTTCGCGGCCACCGATTTCCTCATCACTATGACGCTCTCGGCTGCCGATGCCACGGCGCACCTCGTCGAGAACCCTTTTGCTCCAACCTTTCTCTCCGGACACACCGTCGCCGTCACCCTGGTTCTGCTCGCGCTCCTCGCTGCGGTCTTCCTCCGCGGATTCACCGAAGCGATCGGTATCGCGGTCGGATTGGTCGCCGTCTACCTCGCCTTGAACGTGGTGGTCATCTCCGTAGGTCTGTGGCACATCGCGACCGCGCCGTCGTTGGTCACCGACTGGACGCGCGCCATGACCACCGAGCACGGAAACCCGGCGATGATGATCCTGATCGCGCTGATCGTCTTCCCGAAGTTGGCTCTCGGTCTGTCCGGCTTCGAAACCGGCGTCGCGGTCATGCCGCAGATCAAGGGCGATCCGCACGACACCGAACAGAATCCACGTGGCCGAATCAAAGGCGCACGGCGCCTGCTCACCACTGCGGCGCTGATCATGAGCGGATTCCTGCTGACGTCGAGCCTGGTCACCACCATCCTGATCCCAGAAAACGAGTTCCAACCCGGAGGCGCTGCCAACGGTCGCGCGCTTGCCTTTCTCGCCCACGACTATCTGGGTGAGATCTTCGGAACCGTCTACGATCTCAGCACGATCCTGATCCTTTGGTTTGCCGGTGCGTCGGCAATGGCAGGGTTGCTCAATCTTGTTCCGAGGTATCTCCCCCGCTACGGCATGGCGCCGTCGTGGGCCCGAGCCGTGCGTCCGCTGGTCCTCGTGTTCAGCGTCATCGCCATCACTGTCACGATCTACTTCGACGCCGGTGTCGACGCTCAGAGTTCCGCGTACGCAACCGGTGTCCTCGTGCTCATCTCGTCGGCGACCGTCGCCGTTGCACTGTCCGCTCGTAAGCACGGTCAGCGAAAACTGTTCGTGGGGTTCAGTTTTGTTGCAGTTTTGTTCGTCTACACGACGATCGCGAACATCTTCGAACGTCCAGACGGTGTGAAAGTGGCGTCGTTCTTCATCGCCGCGATCATGGTGGTGTCCTTCCTTTCCCGGATCTCGCGAGCCTTCGAACTTCGGGCAACCTCTGTCGAATTCGACGAGACTGCGCTGCAATTCATCGCCGAGGCAGCCGAGAAGGGTTACCTCGCGATGGTGGCGCACGACGTCGATCGTCTCGACGAGGACGAGTATCGGCAGAAGGAATCGCAGCAGCGCGCCGAAAGCAACATCCCGGAGGCGGAGTCGATCATCTTCATCGAGGTCAACGTCACGGACTCCTCCGAATTCAGCACCGACCTCCTCGTCCACGGCCGACAGCGCGGTGAGCACCGGATTCTGTGGGTCGACAGCCCGGCCGTCCCCAACACCATTGCGGCGGTTCTCCTGCGGACGAGGGACATCACCGGCGTGATTCCCGACGTCTACTTCGAGTGGACGGAGGGAAACCCGATCATGTACCTGCTCCGCTTCCTGTTCATCGGTGAGGGCGAAACAGCTCCCGTGACCCGTGAGGTCCTCCGCCGCGCCGAACCCGACCAGTCCCGCCGGCCACACGTCCACGTCGGTTGACGCGGCAAACGATGAGCAGAGGGTTGGTCCAGGCCATGCACCAGGGAAGATCGCACAGAACGAAGTGCTGCGTGCCTATATTCAGGCGAAACTCGCGGATATCACATCTTGCGTGCGAGGCTCGCCCTGAAACCCATTGCGATGGTGCGGATCGATAGGACGATCGGCCCCCGCTGCACCCACACGTCGAAGCGACTGGCTATCGCAGGTTCGATTCGTCTGTCACCAAGCGATAAAGAACGTATCCAGAAAACACTGTTATGGAGACGACGCAGAGTACGAGCATGATGTCGAAGAAGATAGTCATGTTTCCCCTCATGCGTTCGACCAGAATCGATTCGTTTATCCCCGCGAAAGTTTCTCCGTGAAAATGTCCTGTTCCGCAGCTCCAATCGTGTGAAGGCGATAGCGCCTCACCACCCGAGGCACGGCTCAGCACTACTCAGGGTGAGGGCTTGGCAGTGTCATGCGCTGCGCAAAGGGTCAATTACGATTCCTGATCCGCTGACACGAGGTCGCGGAAGTAGTCGGAGAGACGGTGAGTGCCAGTCCGCTCGCCCACCGACTCACGTTGGAGCCCTTCGATGAAGAATCGAGCCAGCGACGACGGGCGCGGCCCCAGGCGATCCGCGGTCCCGATGACAGGCCGGACGAATCCGGCAGGGACCGAGACCATTCGGGGCCGCTTGTCCACCGCGGCGAACGCCAAGTCCACGATGTCGCGATACCTGTAGATGTCCGGGCCACCGACATTCCACTCACCGGACCCGTCCCCGAGTCGGTCGACACAGAAGGCTGCGAGGTCGGCGCCGTGGATCGGGTTCAGTCGCGCAGTTCCGGCACCGAGGCCGAACGCAAGGCCGCGACGAGCCATGTCGAGGAACTCGGAAGCGTCCGAGAAGTACCCCGAGGGATTGACGATCTGCGAAGCCGCCTCGCTCCGCCGCAGCGCCTCCACGAACGCCGCCTTCGACCGCATCACCATCGAGGTGCCCTCGTGGACATGCATGACGTTGACAAACAGAAACGACGACACCGAGTCTTGCTCCGCCAACTGCAGCAGACGCAAGTTTGCTTGAAAATCGATGTCCCAGGGGTCAGCGTGCTGCCTCGTCACACCCAACGCTGAAACCACCCGGCGCACACCGTGACACAGACCTGGAATCGTACTGCGATCGCCGATGTCTCCGATCACCCACTCGTCTACCAGGCCGCTTAGAGATGGAGCTCCGAACGCCCCCGAGCCCTCTGCCCGATCGCGTGAACGCACCAGCGCCCTCACCCGATAGCCGCGTTGATGGAGCTCACGCACCAGATACCTACCCATATACCCCGTCGCCCCGGCAACTAGTACGGTCTGCGCTTCCACGTGCTCCCCTTCCATTCATGTACTGCCTAGTCCAAGAATACAGTACTGCCATGCGATGACTTCGACACGCCAAAGGAGTTCCTGTCGGCCCACCTGGACAATGGGAACGTCGGGCCACCTCGGATAGCCGGCGACAATGAGATGGAGGAAACGTGATGGCGCGTCCCGCACGACCGTTGGACCCTGTGCGCTCTCGCGCGCTACTCGATGCCGCCGGCGTCGCATTCGCAACACACGGCTTCGAGCGGGCCTCGCTCAACTCGATACTGGCCGAGGCGCGATTCCCGAAGAGCTCCTTCTACCACTACTTCGGGGACAAAACGACACTGTTCGAGCGCGCCGTGGAAGCCGGAATGGACGCGCTGCGCGCAGCGGTAATACCACCGAACATCGACTCACTCGATCAGCACAGCTTCTGGCCGCAGATACGTGACCTCGGTGATCAACTCCAGACCGCCGCCACCTCGGACCCACGCACCCAGATTGTCGGACGCCTGCTTCACGCGGCCGACGTCCCGCCCTCACCCACGCTCGACGCTCTTCGCCACTCGATAACGACCTGGCTCACACACGCACTCGAAAGAGGCCGCGACCTCGGACAGATTGACCTCGACACCCCCCTGGAGCTTCAACTACACCTACTGATCGCCGTCCTCACGGAAGTCGACCGATGGGTGCTCGCCCACAACGCGAACACCGACTCCACGTCCGCGGCACTGCGCGTACTCGAACGCTTGCTCGTCGCGTGATCATGGCTCCTGAATATGTCAATCGGAACTATCAGATAAACGGTTGATTCGGTCTTGGTTCGACACGCCGAGCTGAGCTAGGCGAGAAGGATCGATCATGACCGAAACACTGGATCCCATGGCGGCCGAGGTGGATCAGAAACAGCTGGCCGAGCAACTTCTGGCACAAGCCAAGGAGCACGGCGTGGAGTTGATGGGCCCGAACGGGCTGCTCAATCAACTCGCCAAGAATGTCCTCGCTTTGGATGCGGAGATGACCGAGCACCTCGGCTACGACAGGCACGACTCGGCCGACCGGGGCAGCGGCAAACTCTCGAAACGGTACCGGTCGAAAACGGTCTTCACCGAGACTGTACCGGTGGAGATCGGCGGAGATCGGTGTCCCGCGGGACATCGATTCCTCGTTCGCCCCGCAGATCGTCAAGAAGCGACAACGCCGCCTGGCCGATATCGACGAGATCGCATTGTCCTTGTCCGCAAAAGGAATAACCACCGGGGAAGTGTCCGACCACTTCCAGGACGTCTATGGGGCAACGGTCTCGAAAGACACAGTTTTCGGGATTGCGGACAGAAGCGTTCCGTCCAGCAAGGAGGTTTCTCGGAATGTCCTTGCTTTCTTCGAACCTTCGGAGCGTTTACCCGCGATGAACTCGGTTGGACATGGCCACCGGATACCGCGCATGACCGTAAGACCCTCGCGGATTCTCTCCACAGCACACCCGCCTTCGCATGTCTGAAGCAGGTAATTCAGCTATCTGACGGCCTGAACCTGGTGTTTTCGCCACCACCATGCACCGTGCGCTCGCTCAGAATCTTCGTGCCGTGCCCCCATTTTTGGGGGCACTTGGCGATGTTCGCGGACCTGCAGGTCGCACTCGCGCCATTGCCGCCGCCATTCGAACCGCAATCGCTCGAAACGAAGACGCCGATACCATCGATCAACGTATTCAGGCGGCCGAGGACGGAGGCCTCCCACTGTCGCTCTGGTAGAGCGCGACATCGCTCGGCAGAACCTGCGTGGGATTGTAATTCGTTGCAGTGCATGGCATTTACCATATGTTGGCTATCGGCAATCATTATTCGCACTTGGATTGCAAACTCGAAGTACTCAGACGTGCCCGACCTTGCCGATCAAAGGAGCCATCGGGTGGCACGCTTGCCGATCAAAGAAGCCATCGGCTGGCGCGCTGCCCGCGATGGCGGCTCAGGCGAACCGTTCACCGACCTGTGGATCGAAGAGTTGGTAGCCGAGGGGGCGCATCGCGTCGATGACCGCATTCGCATGCTCGCTTTGGAATCCGTAGCCAATGAACTCGATCAATTGCTCACCGATGTACACATCGAACATTGGGGTGCCCTCCGCGGCAGTCCCTGGCGGGCGCAAGAACTGCCCGTCCCACGCCCAACCTGGGAGATCCTCCACAAATGCCTGCAAGATGCAATCGCGGTCTACAGCATTGACGCCGCTCACGTGCTGCTCGTCGTTTAGCCGCGCGTAGACGTGGGAGAGGTCGAGATCATCGCCTCCCGCCCAGAACGCCAGGTTGTAGCTCATGGCTCTTAGTATGCCTGCGCCTTGACCTCTGTCGAGATTTCTTTACTGACTGCCGAGCAGGTGAGCCGAATTCCGTTCCGATGCAAACCGTCTCGAATCATGTTCTGACGCATTAATTCAGGCAGTGTCGGCCTGAACATGGCAAGATCCGCGCGGTTCAGCGCTGTAGGAGCACTGGAGACAACTCTCGTAACTGGTCGATACCGGCTGTGTGGCGTTCATTCCGCGTTGTTCACTGGATCGATCGGGTGCTGAATTGTCGGGTTCCACGAGGCAGCGGCGACGTAGGACTCGAAGTCGCGCGCGGGTTTACCCAGGACGTGCTGGACGGTGTCGGTGACAGCCGCCGCTTCTCCGTCGCGCACCAGGCCCAGGTATCCATCGAGAACCTGGACGTCTGCTTCGGGAAGCCCCGAGCGATCAGACCGGTGTTGAACTCCACAGGCGCGATGTCGGCGAAAGTTATCTCGCGGCCGGCCGCAGCGGAGATAAGAGAGAACGCTTCGCTAAGGGAGTAGGCGCGGGGACCAGTAAGTTCGTACGTGCACCCCGCGTGGCGCGAATCGGTCAGTGCGGCAACGGCAACCTCTGCGATATCCCATGCGTCGATAAACGACTCCTTGCCCTCACCCACCGGCAGGATCAGCGATCCCGAGAGCACCGCGTCGCGGAAGAAACCCTCGTCGAAGTTCTGGTAAAACGACGACGGCCGCAAAATTGTCCAATCCATCCCGGACTCCTTGACCGCTCGTTCCGAAGTCAGATAGCGCGGATCACCCACGTGATCGGCGCCGCGTCCGGAGAGCTGGACCACCCGGCGCACCTGCTAAACACCGGCCGCGAGCACGCCGCTGCGTGGGTGCAACACGCGCAGTCCGCTTGACCTGCCAAACAGCGTTTCGGACTCCGTGGCGCTGTTCATGTTGTTCGCGAGCCATTCCGCGTCCGGCTGGACCATCGGTTCTCGCAGGCAGCAGCGGCCGCCGTTGTCTTGGATGTAGTGGGTGAAGTCCTCGTTCTCATACCACCGCGTTCTCCGGTGCGGGGTATCATGACACAGCGTGTGGGAGCAGCTGTTTCGGTCGTGGTGATGCCTTCCCGCGAGTCGGTAGAGTCGCTCCCCTGCCACCATGACGTGTGTTTCCATCAACTTCGCAATGCCAAACAACCGTCTCGGGCTCAGCACCGATATCGAGAGTGCTCGACTACAGTCCCTTTCATAGGACGGTCCTGTGGAGTCGGATTTGTGGCGGCATCGTGAGCAGAAGCAATGTGCGAGGTTTCTCCGACAGTCAATCGTTCACCGTTTCGCCGCTCCCTCACAGCCGCGGTGATCAGTTCGGCCGGCTCGTCGGTGACAGCGGTGGCGATGCACACTTGGGGCGCCCACCTCGTCTACATCCCAACGCGTTCCGGCTTGGACCGCTTCATGCTCGGCCCCGCCGAACACGTCGGCCAGATTCTTCCTGCCGCCCACAGGACGGCGCGCCGCG
>NZ_CAURKP010000040.1:0-37101 GCF_963525155.1 uncultured Rhodococcus sp. | reverse complement strand
GCCGAGTTCTACGACCGACCCAGCTCCCGTGTGTACGGCATGGTTCTTCGTGTACTCCGTGATCCAGGTTTCTCCGAGGAAGCGGTCCAAGAGGTCTACCTCCAAGCCTGGAAATCAGCCGACAGCTTCGACCCCGCCAAGGGGTCCGCGCTCTCCTGGCTCCTGACACTTGCCCACCGGCGCGCAGTGGATCGCGTGCGCTCCGAACAGTCGAGTTCGGATCGACAGGCTCTCTACGACACCACCAATGCCACTCCCGAATTCGACGTCGTCAGCGACGAAGTGACACGAAGAGACGAGCATCGTGCTGTCACCGACTGTCTCGAAACGCTGACGGACACTCAGCGCCAATCAGTGACTCTCGCCTATTACGGCGGCCGAACGTACCGCGAGGTGGCCGAAGATCTCGGCGTGGCGATTCCCACGATCAAGTCGCGAATTCGCGACGGACTACTGCGCCTACGTGGATGTTTGGGGGTGATGTGAGATGGACGAAGAGCTGATCGACTACGCGTACGCCTACGCGATCGATGCGTTGGACCTCGACGAGCGCCGTGAGGTCGACAAACGACTTGCCGCTTCGGACTCCGCGACCCGCGCCGAATTCGACGCCCAGGTCCGGCTCACCGCCGAAACCATGGCCGCGATGACCGTCGTCGACGCCGTCGAGCCCCCGCCGTCGCTGCGCAGCAGCGTCCTCGCCTCGATCGCAGAACAGACCGCGGCTCCCAACGCCCCGGTTTCGCTGGCCGAGCGTCGTAACCGTCGACGCCCGTGGACCATGGCTCTTGCGGCGGCCGCCGCAGTCGCAATCCTGGTCGGCGGCATCGGAATCGGACGCACGCTGTCCGACAACACGCCGCCGCAGAACCCCGCATCCGAAATCATGGCAGCACCCGACGTTCATGCCACGACGCGTGACATCCCGGGCGGCGGTAGTGCCACGACGCTGTTCTCGCCCTCCGAAGACGCCGCAGTCCTCGTGATGAACGATGTGACTCCCCCGAGTCCGGATACCGTCTACCAGATGTGGCTGGTGCCGGGCGACACCGACGACACCACGATGATCCCGATGGGGACGATGGCTCCGGGCGACGTCAAACCCACTACCCAGGTGGTGCTCGACGGCATCGGTCCGAACACGAAGTTGGCGTTCACTGTCGAACCGCCCGGCGGATCGCAGCAGCCGACGAGCGAGCCGTTCGCAACGATCCCGCTCATCTGATCGCCAGACGAAAAAAGATCCCCCACCGGAATCCGGTGGGGGATCTCTTCTTTGTCGAAACTACGAGCAGCGAGTCAGTGGCTGTGACCGTGTCCGGTGTCGGCAACTTCCTCGGTCGGCTTCTCGACGACGGCGCTCTCGGTCGTGAGGATCATGCGCGCGACGGAAGCGGCGTTGACCACTGCCGAGCGAGTGACCTTGACCGGGTCGACGACGCCGTCGGCAAGCAGGTTGCCGTAGGTGAGGGTGGCAGCGTTGAAGCCTTCGCCCTTGGTCATCTCGGCGACCTTGCTGACAACGACGGAACCGTCGATGCCTGCGTTGCTGGAGATCCAGAACAACGGAGCGTTGAGGGCTTCGCGGACCACGGCAACGCCGGTGGCCTCGTCACCCGTCAAGCCGAGGTTCCCGATCAGAGCCGTACCGGCCTGAACGAGAGCCGATCCGCCACCGGGGACGATGCCCTCGGAAACTGCTGCCTTGGCTGCGTTGACCGCATCCTCGACGCGGAACTTGCGTTCCTTCAGATCGGTTTCGGTGGCTGCGCCGACCTTGATGACGGCCACGCCGCCGGACAGCTTCGCCAGACGCTCTTCGAGCTTCTCGCGGTCCCAATCCGAATCGGTGTTCTCGATCTCGCGACGCAGCTGCGCAACGCGGGTCGCGATGTCGTCAGCGGTGCCTGCACCGTCGACGATGACCGTCTCGTCCTTGGTGACGACAACGCGGCGAGCGCTGCCGAGCAGGTCGAGGCCGGCTTCCTTGAGCGAGAGGCCGACGTCGGTGTTGATGACGGTGCCTGCCGTGACGACTGCGAGGTCGTCGAGGAATGCCTTGCGACGATCACCGAAGAACGGCGCCTTGACGGCGACGGCCTTGATGGTCTTGCGGATGGAGTTGACCACGAGGGTGGAGAGAACTTCACCCTCGACGTCCTCGGCGATGATCAAGAGCGGCTTGCCGGATTCGGCAACCTTCTCGAGCAGCGGAAGGAAGTCGGGAAGTGAGCTGATCTTCTCGCGGAAGAGCAGGATCAGCGCGTCTTCGTAGACGGCCTTCTGCGCATCGATGTCGGTGACGAAGTAGGGCGAGAGGTAGCCCTTGTCGAACTGAACACCTTCGGTGACAACGAGTTCGGTTGCAACGGTGGAGGATTCCTCGACCGTCACGACGCCGTCGGTTCCGACACGGGTGAGTGCCTCGCCGACGAGCTTGCCGATCTCTTCGTCACGCGAGGAGACGGTGGCGACCTGAGCGATCGACTTCTCGCCCTCGACGGGGGTGGCTGCGGCGAGCAGTTCCTCGACGACCTTGTCTGCTGCGGCGTTGATGCCGACGCCGAGAGCCATCGGGTTCGCGCCCGCTGCGATGTTCTTGAGTCCGCCGCGGACGATGGCCTGGGCCAGAACGGTCGCGGTGGTGGTGCCGTCGCCGGCAACATCGTTGGTCTTGGTGGCGACGCTCTTGACGAGCTGTGCGCCGAGGTTCTCGAAGGGATCTTCGAGCTCGATCTCACGGGCGATGCTCACACCGTCGTTGGTGACGGTGGGGCCGCCGAATGCCTTGGCGAGCACGACGTGGCGTCCACGCGGGCCCAAGGTCACCTTGACGGCGTCGGCAAGCTTGTCGACTCCGGCTTCGAGAGCGCGGCGTGCGGTCTCGTTGAACGCAATTTGCTTGGACATCTGTTCTGTCAGCTCCTGAATCTTCGGGGCGTGAACGCATTCCGCCCCGGGATCCTGTGTGGACTCCGGGGCGGATCACGTGTGTCTTACTTGGAGACGACAGCCAGCACGTCGCGTGCCGACAGGATCAGGTATTCCTGGCCGGCGTACTTGATCTCGGTTCCGCCGTACTTGGAGTAGATGACCGTGTCACCCTCCTTGACGTCGACCGGGATGCGGTTGCCCTGCTCGTTGACGCGGCCTTCGCCGACTGCAACGACGGTGCCCTCCTGGGGCTTTTCCTTGGCTGTGTCAGGAATGACCAGGCCGGAAGCCGTCGTCGTTTCAGCCTCGTTGGCCTGGACGAGGATCTTGTCCTCGAGCGGCTTGATGTTGACGCTCGCCACGATGAGCCCTCCACTTTGGGGTATGTGCGTCCGAGGCGATCCTCGGACAGCTGTTTGGGTATGCCGTTTACGGCGCGTCACTGCAGTCCCGTCGTCGCGGGTGCCGGAACTCGATCAGCGCCAATTGGCACTCTATACGTGAGAGTGCCAACCCTCAAGGACTGGGCGCATTTTTCTCTTCGTCCAGAGCGAAACAGGACAGCCGTCCACCACGTTCACCTATTGTTCACTTCGTGACGAACATCAATCGCCGTAGTTTTCTGACCTTCGCCGGACTCGGCGCCGTCGGCGCGGTCAGCCTTGGCAAGCCGTGGGGCCTGCAATATGCAGGCGCGTCGACCATTCCGACGTCAGGTCCTGGCACCACTCTCGAGTCCGTGTCCACCCCCGTCAGCAGCAACGGCTACACCAAGCTCACCGCCGGACCCGGTTGGGCGAACATCGTGCGCAGCGAGTTGGCCGAGCCGAAGTCGGGACGCGAGGACCGACGCACCGCACTCGCCTCACTCGTGCAGCTGACCGACGTCCACATCGTCGACGCCCAGTCCCCCATGCGATTCGAGTACGTCCACCAGATCACCGGCTCGGCGTTCCGCCCCCAGGAGACCCTGACGGCGCACGGGCTGATTTCACTTGTCCGCCGGGTCAATTCGATCGGCAGTGGCCCGCACACGTCGCGACCCTTCGATGCCGTCGTCACCACCGGCGACAACACGGACAACAAGGAATTCGCCGAACTCGACTGGTTCCTCACCTCACTCAACGGCGGAACCGTCGTCGCCAACACCGGCGCCAAGGACCGCTACGAGGGTGTACAGAACTCGGGTGCCGATCTCTACTGGAACCCCGAGTCACCGATGCTCGACATGTACAAGAAGGCCGGATTCCCGGAGATCCCCGATTTCTTCGGTGCCGCTTTCACGCCCGTGTCGAGCCCCGGCCTGAACACCCCTTGGTACTGCGTGTTCGGCAACCACGACGATTCGGTGTCCGGCACGGTGCCCAGCGGCATCCCGCCGCTCGAAGCGATGTACACGGGATCTCTCAAATTCGAGGTGCCTGGTTCACCGGAGCAGGCCAAGCAGATCGACGTCGCCACCAAGTTCGATCCCAGTGCGATACCCGGAATCCTGTCCGCCTTCACGACGCCGCCGCGCCAGGTCACCCCCGACCCGTCGCGCGCGCCGTTCACACCGCGACAGTTCATCGCCGCACATCTTGATCCCGCGCACACCGGTCCCGGCCCCGTCGGACACGGTTTCGCCCCCGACGCCGGCGACACCGGTATCGGTTACTACTCGTTCGAGATCGCACCGGGCGTCGTCGGCATCAGCATGGACTCCACCAACCGCGCGGGCCTCGTCGACGGTTCGCTGGGCGCCGCTCAGTTCCAGTGGATCGAGAACACCCTGCGCGCCGGCAGCAGCACCTACTACGACGCCGCGGGCTCTCGCGTCACCGAGTCGCGAGGTGACACGTATTTCGTGCTGTTCAGTCACCACACGAGCGACACGATGGACAATCTCATTCCCGACCCCGAGAACGTCCTCGAGCCACGCCTGCGCGGTTCACAGCTTCTCGACTTGCTGCATCGTTTCCCGAACGTACTTGCCTGGGTCAACGGACACACCCACGAGAACAAGATCACCCCGTGGCCCGGCGCGACCCCCGAGCAGGGCTTCTGGGAGATCAACACCGCCTCTCACATCGACTACCCGCAACTCGGACGCATCATCGAGATCGCGGACAACCATGACGGAACGGTGTCGTTGCTTGCGACGCTCTTCGAGGCGGAGAGTCCCAATTCCGTCGACTACAGCGACAAGTCGGCAGCCGGGCTCGCCTCGCTGTACCGCGAACTGTCGTTCAACGACATCCACCGCGACCCGAAGCTGACGGGTACCGGCGTCGACCAGAACGTCGAATTGTTGGTCCACACCGGACGATGACTCCGATTGCCGCAGTGTCCTAGGTGATTTCAGGTCCGCTCGAAGGCGAGCGGTGCGCTTTCGCCCACGACACTGCGGCAACGACGAATCGAACGCCGAATCCGATCAACACCAGATTGCAGACGATCTGAAGGCTCACGAGCCCCCGGGCAAGGTCCGTCTGCGCGGCGATGTCACCGAATCCGACTGTCGAGAAGACGGACAACGAAAAGTACAGCGCCGCCATACGCGACAGCGGTTCGGTGAAACTGCCAGGGCTTGCATGCTCGACCGAAAAATAGGTGATGGACACCAACAACAAGTACGTCGGCATCACCACCGCCACAGCTTCGACCGCCTGCAGAGATGGCACATCGGAACGCAGAATTCGCCACACCTGCCAGGTGGTCACGGCAAGTACCGCGGCGCCTCCACCGATCAAGAGGAAGATTGCACTGGCGGTATGTACATCGATCCACGGCAGAAAGAAATACGCGCATCCGAAGGCGATCACCGTCAGCGTGGGTCGAAGCACTGCACCACGGATCAGCGCGCGTCGTCGTTCCCGGTCGATGTGGGGAGAATCGCCTTTTTTCCGCATGAATCAATGATCGACAATTTCGCAGGTAAAACCACCCTTTCGGTCCGAAAAGGACGTCACGGAGACGAAAAGCACTGAGCAATCCTCACGAACCTTCTGTAACGTTCATATAACGGCGGTCGATTGAACATTGACCGGAATTGACTGTGAGGAGGTGTGCGATGAGTTGTTCACTGGGAATTTCCACTGGATCTTCCGGTGTCTATTCAGCACTCGTCGACACCGATACCAGCACAAACGCGCCAGGCGCCGTGCCTGCCGAGACTCGCTTCGTCTCGGCGGATCAGGCCAATTCCAACGTCGGTGACCTTGTCAGAGCATCCATCAAGCTGATGACGACGCAGGTAACGGACGGATCTGAAGCGCCGCGCTCGATCGGTGTCAGCTATCGCACGGACGATCAACTCGCGAGCATCAGGTCATCTCTTTCGCGCTCGCCGAAGCAGGTCCGTGCAATCCCCGAACCTGCCGCCGTACACGCGTATCTCGCCGAGACAGGGAAAACCGAGCGGTACGACACGACAGCTCAGGTGGACGTCGGTGATCAAGGTCTGACGGTGTCCGTCGTCGACCACACCGGTGAAGTTCTGCACTCCGACCGTATCGACGCCCTCGCAGGGGCCGGAATCGACCGGGCATTGGTCGACTTCGTGACGGAGAAGGCGCCAGGGCACTTGCGCCGGTACACCGACGCGGAACTTCTTGCCGCCCGGTGCCATGTCGCCAAAGAGCAACTGTCCACGTCCACCAAGGTGACCATCGACCTTCCGATCGACGCGATGGCGATCACGCGCGACGAGTTCGAGGCCATCATCGCCCCGGATATAGAGCGCGCCGTCACCTTCATCCGTGAAGTCGTGAAGGGCTCACCGCGGCCCGTCGGTGCCGTTGTACTCATCGGCGGTGGCGCACACATTCCGGCCGTGCGGTCCGCCGTCGCCGCTGCCGTCGACGTCCCCATGGTCGAGATCGTCGAGCCCGAGACTGCGGCAACCAAAGGTGCTGCACTCCTGGCAGATTCGATCACCGCAATTCGTTTCCCGCTGCTGGGCTCCGGAAGTGACCAGCGCTCCGGATCCACCGCCAAGGTATCGGGAGCGTTGATCGGTGCGCTCGTGGTCGGCGGACTGGTACTCGGTTACGGCGCAAAGGAATTGGTTCCGACCGACGACACCGCGGTCTCGCCCGTCGGAACCGGGTCGACCACGACGACGGTGAGCCCCGAAGCGACACCGAGCACCGGATCGACGATCATTCCGTCTCATGATCCTCTGCCTTCGGTAGCCGGCAGCACGTATCCTCGGCACGGGTATCCCACCACCCCGTTCGACTCGCAGCCTTACGACACGCACTCGTACACAACGCATCAGTACACACTTCCGCCTGCGCCGATCCCGGACACCTCGACGACAACCACGCCGCCGACCACGACAACGACCACTCCGAATTGGCCGACCATTCCCGGAATCACGCTGCCCGATCCACCGGCGTGGTGGCCGACGCTACCGGACACCGAGGCGACGCCCCCGGTCGATCCGACCGAGGCAAACCCCGGCGGCGGTCTCGGCCCGGGTGAGAGCGGCGGCGAGAACCCGACGACGCCGGAGACTCCTGGATCCGGTTCCACCGAAACCGAAATCACTACCCCTGGTGGTGGTGATCCGACGACGAAGCCCGGTGAACCGAATACCTCGATGCCCGAAAACGGTCCCGCGACCACACCGGATCGGGAACCGGCCCCGGTCGGCTGATTCTCAGTCGGCCGATTTTCAGTGCATCAGCTGGCTGACGGAGACCGACAGCCCCGGGTCCGTCGCAACACTCAATTCCGAAGGGCCTGCGCCGTTTCCGATCAGGTGAGCGGCCAACGATGCGATCATCACGCCGTTGTCCGTGCACAGTCGAGGTTTCGGAATGCGCAACGTGATGCCTGCTTCGGTGCAGCGCTGCTCGGCGAGTGAGCGGATGCGCGAATTGGCCGTGGCGCCGCCGCCGAGAACCAACGTGTCAACACCGACATCCTTGGCTGCACGCACTGCCTTCATCGTCAGGACGTCTGCAACCGCTTCCTGGAACGAGGCAGCGATGTCCGGGATCGAAAAGGTCTCGCCTGCGCGCTCTTTCGATTCGACATAGCGCGCGACGGACGTCTTGAGTCCCGAGAACGAGAAGTCGTGCCGCGAATCGCGCGGCCCCGTCATGCCGCGAGGGAAGGCGATTGCGTTCGGATCTCCCTCTTGCGCAGCAGCATCGAGTGCCGGTCCACCGGGAAAGCCGAGTCCGAGCAGTCTGGCCACCTTGTCGAAGGCCTCACCGGCGGCGTCGTCGACAGTCGTGCCCAGTTCGACAATGGGCTTGCCCAGATCTTCGACGTGAAGCAGGTGTGTGTGACCGCCGGAGACCAACAATGCGACGCACGAGGGCAACGGACCGTGCTCGAGAGTGTCCACCGAGACGTGACCGCCGAGATGATTGACCGCATAGAACGGGATGTTCCATGCTGCCGCATAGGCTTTCGCTGCGGCTACACCGACCAGCAGCGCGCCGGCCAGGCCGGGTCCGATGGTGACGGCCAGCGCGTCGGGCTTCTCGATACCGGCGGCAGCAAGGGCACGGCGCATCGTCGGCACGATCGCCTCGAGGTGAGCCCGCGAGGCCACTTCGGGAACCACTCCCCCGTACCTGGCGTGCTGATCCACGCTCGATGCCACCTCGTCGGCCAACAATTCGCAGGTTCCGTCACCGTTCCAGCGGACGATACCGACACCTGTTTCGTCGCAAGAACTTTCGACACCCATGACGATCATGCTTGCTGCTCCTCAATTTCGCGGACACCGAGCACGGCAGGCCGTCTCATCGTGTACGCATCTGCCCCACTGGGCTGGTAGTACTTCTTTCGCGTTCCGACGATCTCGAATCCTTCGCGCCGGTACAGCGCGATGGCAGGTTCGTTGTCGGTGCGCACTTCCAGGAACACCGGGCACTGCCGTGAATCCGCCAGAGTCAGAAGCGCATCGAGCAACGCGCCGCCGATTCCGAGTCGCTGAGCCGAGGGATCTGTACCGATGGTGTGAACCTCGGCCTCCATGTTGGGCGACGCCCCCAACAATGCGACTCCGGCGTAGCCGAGGACGTGACCGTCAGGCTCCCGGGCAACGAAGTAATGATTATGTGCGCCTGCAAGTTCCGAGACGAACGCTTGTGCGCTCCAGGGTCCGTCGCCTGCGAACAACGCGCGCTCCAACTCCGCGCACCGTTCGGCGTCATCGACGTTCATCGGCTCGATGCTGTACTTCATCTGCTCTGTCTCACTTGCCACGTTCTGCAAGGGTCTTCGCGTCCGGGCGTCGGAGGTACAGCGGCTCCAGCGGGGCCGGAACCGAGCCGGACAGGATCTCGCGAGCAGCGACTGTCACCAACCCGGCCGGTGAAGGTGTCTCCGCCGGGTCGACGGGTAGATCGAAGAAGTCCACGTGCGAAGCGGATCCGGCAATCAGCATCGAAGGCGAAGGATCGACGTCGCCGGCGGAATTCACAGCCGGTCCTTCGACGCGCACTCCGCCGTCATAGCGCGCCCAGTAGATCTCGCGACGCCTCGCGTCAGTCACGACGAGCAGGCTCGGTGTGGTCGGTACCGCAGCCGCGATCGCATCGAGGCTGCACACGCCGTACACGGGAACACCGAGTGCGTCACCGAAGGCAGCGCCCGTCGCCATGCCGACACGCAGTCCGGTGTACGGCCCTGGCCCGACACCCACGACGACGGCGTTCAAGTCGGCCGGTGTGAGCCCTGCCTCTGCGAGGCATTCGAGGATGTGAGGGGTCAAGACCTCGGCGTGCGCACGAGGATTGACCGTGACACGCACGGCAAGCGTCTCCACTGTGTCCGGTGACTCTGCGTCCGGTGACACTGGGTCCGGTGACGAAGCCGACAGGGAGACGACTCCGGCAGTGACTGCCGGAGTGGAGGTGTCAATTGCGAGAACAAGCACGATTTCTCAGGGTACCCGCACGTGAAGAACTACTTCCGGCCCGGGAGGGTCACGACGTCTGTGACACCAAACTCCGTTTCACGACGTCTGTGACACCAAACTCCGTTTCACGACGTCCAGGACCAACTCGCAGTCCGCACATCCGATTCGGGTTCCCGATGAAGCTGCACTCGCAGGTGCCGTTCGACGAGCCTTTCCACGACGTCACCACCCCATTCGACCACCACCACTGCATCGGTGAGGTCGGTGTCGAGGTCGAGGGCATCGAGTTCGTCGAGCGCATGCGGTCCGCTGTCTCCCAGCCGGTATGCGTCGACGTGGATCATGCCGACGGGAACTCCGCCGCCAGGGCGGGTGCCCGGACGATGCTCACGAGCGATGACGAACGTCGGGGACGTCACCCGGCCCTGCACCCCGAGCCCGGCGCCGATTCCGCGCGTCAACGCGGTCTTGCCTGCCCCGAGTGGACCGTCCAGCACCACCAGGTCGCCGGCAACAAGTCCCGCCGCCAAGCGTCGGCCGAAAGCCTCGGTATCCTCGGCCGTTTCCAACGTGATCTGTCCGGACACGGGAAGTCCCGTGGAGTTCTCAGCCGACATCGGACCGCTCTTCTACCTGCGCTCGCTGCACCAACTTGTCGATTGCGTCCGTCACGATCGCCGGGAACTCGAGCTGCACCAGATGGCCGGCGCCGTGAACTCGCACGAGTTCGGATTCGGGGAGATCGGCGGCGAGACGCTTGGAGCTGATGAACGGAATCATCATGTCTTGATCGCCGCAGATCACGACTGCCGGTGTGTGCGCGAGGACCTCGAGAGAAGCGGACTCGTCGTGCAGTTCCAACGTCCGCAGGAAATTGACGATGGTCACAACCGAGGTCCGGTCGAGCATGCCGTCCGAGAGTTCATGCAGCCGTGGGCTGACATCGGTGCCGTACGAAGCCGCACGCAGGATCGGCGTGATCAATACTCGCGCAGCGCCGCGGGCATGCTGAACTACTCCTGGTGAGGTGCGCACTGCCAACCGGAATCCGTCGATGATCGGATTCTGCAGATTGCGGGTCAGGCCGGTCTCGGCCAGGCCTGCCGCCGTCGTCGCGACCAGCCCCACGCCGATGACTCGGCCCTCGAACCATTCGGGTCGCTGACCGGCGAGCGCGAGTACCGTCATGCCGCCCATCGAGTGACCGACCAGAACTATCGGTCCCTTGGGTACCTTGGCCTCGACGACGGTCGCGAGGTCGCGGCCGAGCTGAGAAACCGTACAACTCTTCGAACGCGGCATGCCCGAGTCTCCGTGTCCGCGCTGGTCGTAGAACACCATGCGAACCTTGTTGCCCCATCGCTCTTCGAGCTGGCGGCGCTGGAAATGCCAGGACAGCGCACTCAGGCAGTATCCGTGCACGAAAACGACCGTCAGCGGAGCGTCGTCCGGTCCCACTTCGCGAACTGCCAGCTCGACACCGTCCTCGGTGCGCACCGTGCTCTTGCGGTCGCGCGTCATGAGGTCGAAATCCTCGTCCGCGTAGATTTCCCGGCCTGGACGCGTCGCGGTCTTGAATGCGTTCACACCGGCCATCGAGCCGAGCGCCACGGCGCTGAGCAGGCCACCGAGAATGCTCATCTTTCCTGCAGTCTTCATGACGTCTCTCCCCCGATGTACGTACGCACAGTGCGTCCACGTATCCCGGTCACGACCTCGTAGTGAATGGTGTCGAGTACGTCGGCCCAGGCCTGCGCGTTGGGTTCGCCGTGATCGCCGTTGCCGAAGAAGATCGCGGTGTCGCCTTCGCGAACTCCGTCACCGTCCGGACCCAGGTCCACCAATACCTGGTCCATGCAGATTCGCCCGACAGCCTGGCGACGCTTACCGCCCAACTGCACTTCGAACTTGCCACTCAGTGAGCGAGACAAACCGTCGGCGTAGCCGACGGGAAGCAGCGCAAGAGTGGTGTCGTGCGGTGCGACCCACTGATGCCCGTAGGAGACGCCCTCTCCGGCGGCTACCTTCTTCACCAGAATCACCTTCGCTCGCAGCGTCATCGCCGGTCGTAAACCGAAATCTCCGAGTTCGGGCACCGGAGACAATCCATATATCGCGATTCCCGGCCGAACCATGTCAAACCGCAGGTCAGGACGGGTGACTGTAGCAGCGGAGTTGGAAAGATGAACGACTTCGGGGTCGAATCCGCGAGCGCGGACGTCGGCAACCGCGTCGATCAAACGCTGCTTCTGCATGTCGATGACGTCGTGATGCGGTTCGTCCGAGTGTGCGAGGTGAGAGAACACTCCGCGCAGCCTGATCGTGCCCTCGTCCCGGGCAGTGGCGAGGTCGTCGAGCATCTGCGGCCACTCGGTTCTCGATACACCGTTGCGATTGAGACCGGTGTCCACCTTGAGCGTCACCGTCGCCTGTTGTCCCAGAACCCGTGCCGCGTCGACGACAGCGGCCAGGTGTCGCGGGGAGGACACGCCGATCTCGACGTCCGATCTGATCGCCGAGGCGAAATCGGCGTCGACGCCGTGCAGCCAGGCAAGGACGGGAGCGGTGATGCCTGCCTCGCGAAGGACCAGTGCCTCCGCGATGGTGGTGACGCCGAGTTCCCGGGCTCCCGCCGAGAGCGCCGTCCGCGCCACCGCAACTGCGCCGTGGTTGTATCCGTCCGCCTTGATGACCGCCATCAACGCTGCATCCCCGGCAAATTCACGCAGAACACGCACGTTGTGCGCGATCGCGTCCAGATCGACGACTGCCTCCGTCTGCGGCCCTACTGCGTCGTCGAGTCGGCTCGCCTTCCCCTCCGCAGGCTCCTTCGGTGCTCTTCCCTGGGCAAGCGTCATGGCGACAATCCTGCCACCCACGCAGAATCGGACACGTGTTCGGGTTTGAACACCCTCAATCGAGGGCAAAAGAGCGAAGCACACGCACCGATTCCCGCAGACCTCCCAGCAG
The DNA here is from genome assembly GCF_963525155.1 of uncultured Rhodococcus sp. Classification (NCBI taxonomy): domain Bacteria; kingdom Bacillati; phylum Actinomycetota; class Actinomycetes; order Mycobacteriales; family Nocardiaceae; genus Rhodococcus; species uncultured Rhodococcus sp. The sequence continues at coordinate 24,332 of NZ_CAURKP010000040.1, read as the reverse complement.
GGGTGAAGCCGAAATCGGTGCTCCGGCGACATCGCTCTGACCGCCGGCAGCGGCGATGTTCGCAGCCAACGCGTGAGCCCGCGCCCCGACGGCCCCGGCTTCGAGAGGGCTCAGACCCGCCGCCAGCAACGCACCGATCACACCGGAGAGGATGTCACCCGAACCTGCCGTCGATGCCCAGGAGCCGCCGGCGTCGTTGACCAGCACCTCACCGCCGGGATCCGAGATCACCGTCGTATGGCCCTTCAGCAGGACCGTGACTCCGAGGCGTGCGGCAAGAGCACGCGTGGCCGCGATCCTGTCGTCGCCAAGAGTTGTGAATCGAGCGAACTCGCCGGCGTGGGGCGTCAACAGTGTCGGCACGGTCCGGGCTGCGACAAGTTCGGGACGCTGAGCGAGGAGGGTAAGTCCGTCCGCATCGACAACAACGGGTACATCAGTAGCCAGCACCGACGCCAGAAGTCGCGCGGCGTCGTCGTCGGTACCCATACCGGGGCCGACCACCCACGCCTGAACTCGCCCGGCGGCTCGGTACGTCTCACTCGCAATCACCTCCGGGAACCGGGCGAGCACCTCGGTGGCGCCGTGCCCGGCGTAGCGGACCAGGCCGGCGGTCGCGGTAACCGCGGCACCGGTACAGAGCACGCCCGCGCCGGGATACTGCTCACTTCCCGCAACGATGCCCACCACACCCTGCGAATACTTGTCGTCCTCCGGACCGGGCACCGGCCACAGCGCACCGACCTCCGCCGGATCGAGCGAACCGAAGTCGGGTTCGCCGACGCTCAATCCGATGTCCACGAGTTCGACACGACCACACAGCGGAGCCGCGAGTACGTGTACCGGCTTGAGCGCACCGAATGTGACCGTCACATCAGCGGTCACCGACGGGCCGTCCACTGCGCCGGTGTTCGCGTCGACGCCGCTCGGAAGATCGACCGCCACGATCGGTGCATCCACCTGGCCGACGAGATCGGCCGCGTCAGGCCGTAGACCGCCGTGCCCGGAAATCCCGACGATGCCGTCGATCACCAGATCCGGCGACCCGACTTCGGCGGCGACTCGGCCGCCGGCCTTCAAGAGAGCATCGAGGCCCGCCCGATGAGCGCGCGCCGGATCGAGCAACACGGCCCGCACGCTCACACCTCGTTTGCGGAGCAACGCACCGGCCCACAGGGCATCACCGCCGTTGTCGCCCGTACCGACCAGCAGCGTCACCGACCGATGCGCGACCGACCCTGTACGGGAACGCAATTCGTCCGCGACTACTCGCGCAAGACCGTACGCCGCTCGACGCATCAGCACCCCGTCGGGCAGCTTGTCGAGCAGCGGCGCCTCAGCTGCTCGCACCTGATCGGCTGTGTAGTACCCACGCATGTCGGAACCCTTCAGTTGCCGTCGCTACCCTCGAAACCATGAAATCACGTCTTCGCCCGGCAATCGCGGGTCTCGTGCTCGCTCTCGGTCTGGTCGGGTGCAGTTCCGGCACCGACTCCACACCACCGGCTCCGGAAACGACGGCCAGCGGACCCGTGGTGACCATCTCCGGGATGGCGTACTCCCCCGCGTCCATCACCGTGAATGTCGGCGAGACGGTCACGTGGGTGTTCGACGACAACGGAATGGCCCACGACGTCAACGGCCTCGGGGACGCCAAGGGCAAACTCCGCAGTCCGCTCAAGAAATCGGGAACCTACACCTACACGTTCACCGAACCCGGAACCTACGACTACACCTGCACACCGCATCCCGAGATGCGCGGAACCGTCGTCGTCGAGACGCCGTAACGCGCTCGGGCCCCCCAGTCTTGCGACTGCGGGGCCCGATTTTCTAGCGAAAGCTACTCGACCGTAACCGATTTCGCCAGGTTACGCGGCTTGTCGACGTCGTAGCCACGCGCCGCGGCAACCTCGGCCGCAAAGATCTGCAACGGAACCGTGGACAGCAACGGCTGCAGCAGAGTCGGTGACGCCGGAATCTCGATCAGGTGATCCGCGTGCGCCGCGGCGACGGTGTCGCCTTCCTCAGCGATGACGATAGTCGTCGCCCCGCGCGCCTTGATCTCCTGAATGTTGGACACCAACTTCGAGTGCAGGACAGCGCGGCCCTGCGGCGACGGCATGACGATGATGACCGGAAGGTCCTCCTCGATCAAGGCGATCGGGCCGTGCTTGAGTTCACCGGCGGCAAAGCCCTCGGCGTGCATGTACGCGAGCTCCTTGAGCTTGAGCGCACCCTCGAGCGCCACCGGGTAGCCGACGTGACGCCCCAGGAACAGCACGGTCGACGCGTGCGCGAACTGGCGCGCCAACGCGCGCACCGGTTCTGCCGTCTCGAGTACCTTGCTGACCAATGCGGGCATCGCTTCGAGGTCGGCGTACTCGCGGGCGACCTCGTCCGGATACTTGGTTCCGCGAGCCTGCGCCAAAGCCAAACCGACGAGGTAGTTCGCGGTCACCTGCGCCAGGAACGCCTTGGTGGACGCGACCGCGATTTCCGGTCCTGCCCGGGTGTAGAGGACTGCGTCGGCTTCACGCGGGATCTGTGCACCGTTGGTGTTGCAGATCGCCAGGACGCGTGCCTTCTGGTCCTTGGCGTGCTTGACAGCCTCGAGCGTATCGGCCGTTTCCCCCGACTGCGAGATTGCGACAACAAGCGTCGAGCGATCGAGAACCGGGTCGCGGTAACGGAATTCGCTGGCGAGTTCGACCTCGACAGGTAGACGCGTCCAATGCTCGATCGCGTACTTCGCCAACAGACCGGAGTGGTAAGCGCTACCGCAAGCGACAACGAACACCTTGTCGACGTCGCGCAGTTCCTGATCGGACAACCGCTGCTCGTCGAGGACGATCTTCCCGTTTTCGAAGTGGCCGAGGAGCGTGTCGGCGACAGCAGTCGGCTGCTCTTCGATCTCCTTGAGCATGAAGTAATCGTGACCACCCTTTTCGGCGGCCGCGAGATCCCAGTCGATGCGGAACGGGCGTCCTTCTGCCTCGTTACCCGCGAAGTCGGAGATCCGGTAGCTGTCGGCAGTGATCACCACTGCCTGATCCTGTCCGAGTTCAACCGCATCGCGTGTGTGCTCGATGAATGCAGCGACGTCGGAGCCGAGGAACATCTCGCCCTCACCGACACCGACTACGAGCGGTGTCGAGCGGCGCGCGGCGACAATCGTGTCCGCATGATCAGCGTGCGTGAAGACGAGCGTGAACGCACCTTCCAACCGACGAACCACCGACAGCGCACTCTCGATGAAATCACCTGCCGTCGGCCCCTGGGCGTACGCCCGGGCGACGAGGTGAACCGCGACCTCGGAATCCGTGTCGCTCTGCAGTTCGACGCCTGCAGCCTCGAGCTCCGCACGCAGCGGGGCAAAATTCTCGATGATTCCGTTGTGAACGACAGCCAGCTTGCCCGAGGCATCACGATGCGGGTGCGCATTGCGGTCCGTCGGACGCCCATGCGTCGCCCAACGGGTATGGCCCATACCGGACGTACCGACGAAGTGATCCGCACCGTACTCGCCGAGCTCCGCCTCGAGGTTGGCCAACTTACCGGCCTTACGCTCGATCTCGACCCCACCGGTTCCGTCGAGAATCGCGATTCCCGACGAGTCGTACCCGCGATACTCCATTCGTCGCAAAGCCTCCACCACAACGCCCAGAGCTGGGCGGTGGCCGACGTATCCCACGATTCCGCACATGGTGACTCAGGGTACTTGGACATCGGCGGTGGGCGCATTTTGCGGTTCCCGCACCTGGTTGCAGCGTCCGCTCCGCATACACGAGGCGGCTCATCGGATAACGTCTTCAACCGTGGCACCGAAACTGAAAACACTGACCCGTGAGCTGTCCAAGCGCGGCCCGCACCGAGTTCTCCGCGGCAACCTCGCCCTGGCCGGACAGCCGGGTGTCGTGTACACGCCGGAAACCGGTTTCAATCTCCCCGCCGTTGCCTTCGCGCACGGGTGGATGGTCGGGTCCCACAAGTACGAGCAGACACTCCAGCACCTCGCTTCCTGGGGAATTGTCGCAGCGGCGCCCGACAGCGAACGCGGTCCGGTCCCGTCACATCTCGGATTGGCTGCAGATCTTCGAGCGACGCTCGACATCTGCGTCGGCGTGCGACTCGGCCCCGGACAGATCAGCGTCCAACCCGATCGGGTCGCCTTTGCCGGTCACGGCATGGGCGCGGGCGCGGCGGTACTGGCCGCAGCGCAGCGCGGGGATGTCGGTGCGGTAGCCGCACTGTTCCCGGCCCCGACAGCACCCAAGGCGGAGAACTACGCGTCGAAGATCACAGCGCCCGGATTGATCCTCGCCGGCGAAGACGACGTCGATTCCTTGACCAGCAATGCCCGGCCGCTGAGCGTGGAGTGGGGCGGTCCCGTCATCGCACGTACCGTGAAGGACGCCCAAGACGCCGGACTGATCGAAGGCCGCCGACTCCTCGGCGCCCTGGGCCTCGGTGGATCCGAGCGCAAGACACAGGCCGCCACACGGTGCCTGCTCACGGGCTTCCTGTTGTTCCATCTGACCGGCGACAAGAAGTACAAGGATTTTGCTGATCCCGACGTCGAGATTCCGCACACGGCGCCGTTGCTGCCGGTCGAACCTCACTCCGACGCGCGGGCCAGCCAGCTGTTGCGTAAGTAGGAGTCCGTACTCGCCACCGACTCCGGCGGCGAGCACGGCGGCGTCGGCGTCGGCTCTGACGCGGATCGCAGATACGGGCCGGACCTGACCGGCCCATCCGTGTCATTCTCGGCGGATGTCGTTTCGGACGGCGGCTCCTGGTGCGATTCCGCGCTCGCTGCGGCCACTCTGCGCTCACGGAAGTCGTCGAGTTGAGAATCGAGGGTTCGACGGATCGCTTCGAACGGCGCGTGAACGGACTTCACAGCGGACCAGCTCCGGCCAACTCAGCGCCCGTCTCTCCGCCGGGGACCACGATCGACTCGTCGGGGACTGTGACAGGCGGCTCCGGGTCCGGCACGGGCGAGACTTCGGCGGTGGTTTCGACCGGCACCTCGTGCTCGCGAATCTCAGGGTCGGGAGTTTCGGGCTGGAGTGTCGCAGGCTGGGACGCTTCTTGCGGGCGCGCCTCGTGCAGCGACATCTCCGGATCGGCATCGAGCACTATTCTCGGCCAACCATTTTCGCTCAACTCCAGGGTGGCCGACACAGAGTTCCCGTCAGCACCTGCAACATCCAGACTCACCCCACGACCGTCGGACGCAATCGAGAAGCCCCAAGTGTTGCCGCCGATCGAGAAAGAGACAGGAGCGGCGGCGACACCTGATGCACTCGGCTCGGCGATCGGAAAGGTTGACGTGAACGCGTCTGTCACCCACTGGGTCGCGGCGTCAAAAGCATGACCAACCGCGCTCGCGCACTCCGCACACGCCCTGTCGAATTCATCGCGAGTATCGAGATACGCCGAACGAAAAACCGTGTCCAGCCATGGCGCCGCACCACGACCGGTGGAAGCGACGTGAGTCAGCTGGTCGATCTCCCCCGCACCCAGACCGCCGATCGTCGCCCGGTCGAGGCTTGCCACCTTGAAAGCCTTGTCTGCCAAAGCCGTTCGAACCGTCCGCGCGAACTCGTCGGCCAGCGTGATCAACAGTGGCGTCGAATCCGCATCGGACCGAGCTTCACGCCGCGCCGCGAAGGCCTGATCTACTACCGCACCCACGCCGGAAACATTCCACACTGCAGGAAGATTCTCCGCCAGGGTCGTCAGCATCGCGATCTCGGCGACCGAACCGTCCACCGCTGCGGCCATGTCCGACGCATCTCGCACTAGTGCCTCGAAATCGATACCAGCCTCTGCGCGATACGCATCCTCGTAGGACGTAAGCATCCGTTCTTCGAAGCCCAACCGAGAGGCCAGGTTGTGAAATCGATCGAAGAACTGCAATCCCCTCGCACCAGCATCCAGGATTTCGTCGGGACGCACGCGTGAATCACGCAGTGCAAGAATATCTTCGACGCAATAGTAGCTGTTTGGTACTGCCTGTGCGGTACCGCTCGTCGGTCTCATGAGACCGACCCGCTGGAGTCTCGCAATCGCTGCGCACCCTGACCGTCCACCTCAGCGATCACCTCAGCCGAAGAGGAAAGCCGACGCGCCAACGTATCGAGAAGATCCGCACGGCCAGTCAAGCGAGAATTCAGGACCGCCAATGCCGACGCCAACGCGGCTCCGTGCTCGGCGTAATCACGGCCCGAAACGGCACCGCTGAATCGCAGACGCCTGATCGGCTCGGCAGAATCGCGCAGAGCCTGGGCCACCGACACCGCATGGCGTGCCAATTCATCTGTTCCAGCGCGGTCGACATCCACGAGCGCCCCCAAGTTTCAGCGGAACCACTCGCACGTCGAGCGGCCTTTGACTCCTTGGACGCAGCAGGGCGCAATTACGTTCCCTCAAAACGCGAATGCCGTGATGAGGGGCTAAACCGAACCGACGATCTCGGCCAACTCGTCGGCCAGCTTCTGCGCGAGCGGAAGTTCGGTGGCCTCGACCATGACGCGGACCAGTTGCTCTGTCCCGGACGGGCGCAGGAGCACGCGACCACCGTCACCGAGGACGCGCTCTGCGTCCGCGACTGCTGCGAGTACCGACGGCGATGCTGCGACTGTCGCCTTGTCCCCAACCTTCACGTTGATCAGAACTTGCGGGAGGGTTGTCATCGTTGCGGCCAGCGCGGATGCCGACTTACCCGTGCGAGCCATGCGTCCGAGCAGCCGGAGGCCGGTGAGAATCCCATCGCCCGTGGTGCCGAACGCCGGCAACACGACATGGCCTGACTGCTCGCCGCCGAGGCTGTATCCGCCCGCGCGCAGTTCCTCCAAGACGTAGCGGTCGCCTACGGCAGCAGTCACGATGTTGATACCGGCCTCGCGCATCGCGATGTGCAAACCGAGATTGCTCATGACAGTCGCGACGAGAGTGTTCTCGACCAACTCACCGGCGTCGTTCATCGCGATCGCCAGAACTGCCATGATCGCGTCACCGTCGACCACCGCTCCGGTCTCGTCGACGGCCAGGCAACGGTCGGCGTCGCCGTCGTGCGCGAGGCCTAGGTCCGCCCCGTGATCGACTACGGCTTTCTGAAGATTCTCCAGGTGCGTCGATCCGCAGCCGTCGTTGATGTTGAGGCCGTCGGGATCGGCGCTGATCGCGATGACGCGAGCGCCCGCTGCCGCGTAGGCAACCGGTGCGAGCGCGGAAGCAGCGCCGTTGGCGCAGTCGACCACAACGGTGAGTCCAGCGAGTGGCTCGCTCGCCGCGCTCGCCAGATGCGCAAGGTACAGCTGAGCGGCGTCGTCGACCGTACGGACGCGGCCGATCCCGGCACCTGTCGGTAGGACGGGCGGTGTAGTGCCGTCGAGTGCATCCTCGATCGCCACCTCGACAGCATCATCCAGCTTGTGTCCACCGGCTGCGAAAATCTTGATTCCGTTGTCCGGCATGGGATTATGCGATGCAGAGATCATGACACCGAGACTGGCGTCGAGCTTTGCCGTCAAGTATGCAACTGCCGGAGTCGGAAGAATACCCACGTCGAGCACGTCGACACCCGCGGAACTCAATCCTGCGGTCACCGCGGCTTGAAGCATCTCACCGCTGGCGCGAGGATCGCGGCCGATCACGGCGGTCGGACGTGCGTCCGAGGTGTCGGCTGTCAGTACGCTCGCCGCGGCAACTGCCAATCTCAATGCAAGATCTGCAGTCAGATCCGAATTGGCAAGTCCACGAACACCGTCAGTACCGAACAACCGACCCATAGAACGACTCCTGAATCCTGTGAACCTCGAGAAGGGAACTCGAGAAGGGAATTTCTCCGAGAAACACAAGAGCGAGCGTCCGGTAACGATGGACGCCCGCTCTTGTGGTGAACAGGTGCCGAAGCAGACCCGTCGGGTCAACCTCGGCAAAGCATCAGCGCTTGGAGTACTGCGATGCCTTACGGGCCTTCTTCAGGCCGTACTTCTTACGCTCGACCGCGCGGGCGTCACGCGTCAGGAAGCCTGCACGCTTGAGGGCCGGACGATCATCAGGGGTTACCTCGATGAGTGCGCGCGCGATAGCCAGACGCAGTGCGCCTGCCTGACCGGACGGGCCGCCACCGTGCAGCAGTGCAATGATGTCGAAAGACTCGGGACGCTCGACGAGCACCAGCGGAGCCTTGATCAGCTGCTGGTGAACCTTGTTGGGGAAGTAGTCCTCCAACGTACGACCGTTGAGCTTGAACTGACCGGTACCGGGAGCCATCCGGACGCGAACGACAGCCTCCTTGCGGCGACCGACGGTCTGGACCGGGCGATCGAGGACGATCGGTGCGAGCGTAGCTGCAGCAACCTCTTCGACGACCTCGACTGCGTCAGAGACAAGCTCTTCCACTGCTTCGATGTTCTCTTCGGACACGTTCTGCTCTTCCGGCGATGTCACTGTGCGACCTGCTTGATCTCGAACGGCACCGGCTGCTGCGCGGTGTGGGGGTGATTCGGGCCCGCGTAAACCTTGAGCTTGCTGCTCATTGCGCGGCCGAGCTTCGTCTTGGGGAGCATGCCGACAATGGCCTTCTCGACGAGACGATCGGGAGTCCTGTCGAGGACCTCACCGACAGTGCGGGACTTCAGGCCACCCGGGAATCCGGAGTGGTGGTAAACGTTCTTGCCCTGCAGCTTGTTGCCGCTGATGGCAACCTTCTCTGCGTTGATGATGACAACGAAGTCACCACCGTCGATGTGCGGCGCGTAGGTGGGCTTGTGCTTGCCACGCAGCAAGTTCGCTGCCTGAACGGCAAGACGGCCGAGCACCACGTCAGTGGCGTCGATGACGTGCCACGTGTGGGTCACATCTCCGGCCTTCGGGGTGTACGTAGACACAGATCTTCCTCGTCTTAATTCATTCCACTGCTGACCATGTGCGTATCGCGTAAACGATCCTCGGCGGCCAGTTGAGACCCGAGAACCGCCGGTCTCCACGCATTTCTGCCGGAGCCCTACGGCACGCCACCGATAGACGATACCGGTCTACCCGCTGCCAGGTCAAAGCGCAGCCATTCCTGCCAACAGCATCATCGTCCAGCACAGCGATGCGAGCGATCGACATGTGCCTGCCCCGGCAACCTGACGGTACCGGGGCAGGCGGGGTGTCATCACGGCATGGGATGTTGTCAGCGACCGAATCCGTTTGCGGCGATCCGATCAGCTTCCTGCATCTTCTCCGAGCCGCTCGCCGTCGCTCCGGCGATCTGCGCGAGAACCATGTTCAGTTCTTCGGAAGCCTGGGCCCAGCGACGCTGTGCGTCGTTCCACGCTTCGGAACCTGCCCCTTCCCAGCCTGCTTGCAGCTTGTCTACGACGACCTTGATGTCGCCCTGTTTGTCGTTGATCGCTTTGGCCTGCTGTTTCATCTGATCGGACAGCATTGCGAGGCCGCCGAAGTCGTACTTGATCCTGTCGGACATAACTGCTCCCGGTTCGGTGTGACTGGAGAGAACTTGTGAGAACTAACTTGTGAGAACTACTGGCTGAGGATTGCTTGATCGGACGATGAAGAGCTGGCGGTCAAGACATGTTCACCGTCGCGCCGCGAAGCGAGCTGACGTTGTCGTCTTCGGTCGAGTCGAAGGTTCCCGCGGCCTGTTTGATCTGCTCGCAGATGTCGGTCAGAGCTGTGTCCAACTTCAGGGCCGCGCTGTTGTATCGCTCCATGATTCCTGCGTATTCGACCTGCGCCGCACCGTTCCACGAATTGTGCGAAGCGTCGGCCTCCGACCGAACAGCGTTGACCAGCCCCCTGATGTCACCGAGATGTCCGTCGATGGTCCCCGCCGAATCGATCAATTCAGCGGTAGTTGCGGTAAAGCCCATGTCGTCCCCCTGGATTCGGTGAGTACCGTTCGGTATCGGCGATCACACACAACGGGCTTTGTCCGTCGGATGTGCACCGGGGTCGAGCGGAACTCCCTGATGTGCGCTACACATACTTTGACGCGACCTTCGTACCAACGGTTCCGGCCCGACCGAAGAATATTTCAGAACCGACCGATCCGGTCACGGTGTGAATTCGACCGACTGCCACATCCGCAGGCAGTCCGCTTCGAGACTGCCCCACTCACCGACCAGATACTGGCAGCCGATACTCACTTGCCGTCCGTTGTCGACGTACACGTGCCAACGCACCTCGGAGAAATCGTCCGGAAACTCGACGTACACCACTGCCCGTTTTCCTGCGGCATCGTCGAGCACAGCAAACTCTGCGAACCGCAATGGGTCCTCGAACGTCGAAAACTGCTGACGCAAAACAGCTTCGACGGAATCGAATCCCACACCTTCCGCAAGACGTTTCTCGATGACCACGATCTTGCGATCCGCACCCGAACCGGGTACCAAATCTGTACGCCCGCTCGAGGTCCCTCGCGACAGAAGCTTCCAATCGGAAGGCACTTCTGCCGCAACGCTTCCCACGTCCACACGAGTAAGTTCCGGCGTGGCCCCGGACTCGATCGACGAGATCGAAGTCTTCGGCGCAGGCGTTTCCTGCTCTTTCGACGCCTCCACGATCTCTACTTCGTCTTCCGCCGTGGCTGCGACCGACCCCGTCAACCGAGAATCGTTTCGATCGCGAGTGGACACCACGACCGTTCCTGCGACCGCACCGGCGACGGCGACCACCGCAAGCGCCGCCGCGAACCATCGACGGCCTCCGCGCCGCCCGCCGACGCGACTCGGCGAAGAGGCATTCGAGTCCGCGCCAGGAATCGACTTCGCGCCATCCGTATCGCCTACCCACCCGGCGCCGAAAGCCGAATTGTCGACGATTCGTCCCGAACTGTCCCGCGCGGTTGTCTGGCGAACGAGCGTCTGAGGATCCACCAGAGACGCAGCCACCCGGCTCTCGTCCAGAATTCGGATGCTCGCGTGGCCGTGAACATTCGTCGACCCCCGTTCGAGCGAAGCCGCAACAACATGGGAGCGCGGCCCGACCAACACCACAGCGTCCCGAACCGATAGATCCCCGATTGCGGAAAACAACCCCGCAACGTCTGCGATCTCCGAACTTTGGGTTCCGTCGATTCGGAGTTCACCGTCGACCTCAGCGACAACAGAAGCGACCACCGTTCCGCCGCGCAGTTCGAGGACGACACACCGCGATCGCCAAGCCGTATGAGCCGACCTCGCAGCCGCGATCGACGTCGGAACGAGTACGACGTCGTGCGCCACTCGACGTGCGGCATCGAGCAATCGCCGCCTGCGTGGGGCACCCCAATCCGAGGGATGACTGAGATGAAGAATGTCTGCGTCGACGATTCCGCACCCGTCCATCGCACTGGAGATCAGCCTGGCCACCTCCAAGACTGTCGGGACAACCCGACCATCCACGTCGACATAATCGTCGTCGATGTAATCGATCGCATTCTCGCCGGCCGCACCGGGGCCCGACGCCGGTTCGCGTCGGAGGTCTGCACTGCAACAGAATTCGCGTTGACCCGACACGACCCAGATATTCGATGCACCCCAATGTAACGAGACCGACACTGCGGACGGAGCGGTCACAGCGGTGGCATCCACGGAACTTGGACAAGTTGGGTTTGCGAGCGGGAAACGTAAACCCCACGGCCTTCCGGCATCGCCGACGCGCGGACAGTGCCGACGAGATTTCCCTCGTCACGGCTTCCGCTCATGATCAATCCGGCCGGCGCCATGTCGCGAATTCTCGCAATGACCGGCTCGTACAGTGCTCTGGCCGCACCACCGGAACGGCGGGCAATAACCAGGTGCAAACCGATGTCCTTCGAGTGCGGAATGTATTCGAGCAACGGCGCCACCGGATTTCCACTCGGTGTGGCCACAAGGTCGTAGTCGTCGATCAGTACGTAAATCTCCGGCCCACTCCACCACGACCGTTCCCGCAATTGCTGCTGCGTTGTTTCGGCGTTCGGCATTCTGGCAGCGACGATCCGAGCCAAGTCGACCATCAATTCACCGAAGGTCGTCGACGACGTCGAGTACCCGCCGAGGTGATTCCCTTCGACCACGCCCAGCAGGGAATGCCGATAGTCACCGATGATCACCTTGGCCTGGGCCGGTGTGTTCGACGCGATGATCCCTTCGGCTATTCCACGCAAGAGAGATGTCTTCCCACACGCGGTGTCGCCGAATATCAACAGGTGCGGGTGTTCCCGGAAGTCCATGTACACCGGGGCGAGGTCGGTCTCACCGAGCCCGATCGGCACGGTGAGGCACCGACCGTCGGCCGCACTCGGTGAGGGCCACCGGGTCCCGACAGCTTCGAGAAGTTCCGCCCGCGAGTAGAAATCCGGGAGCATCCGCACGGCGGGTGCCGGACGCGAATTCGACATGGCTGCAATACGTTCGACCGTCGCCACCACAGCCGTACTCGAGTTCTCACTACCCGGTAGGCCGTCGATTCGAGGTAGTCCGGTGAGAAGGTGGAGTCCGTCACGAGTGATGCCACGACCCGGTCGACCTTCCGGCACCAGGCCGGCTTTCCGGCGACCCGCATCCGAATCTCCCGGATCACCCAAACGAAGTTCTATGCGAGTACCCAGTTGATCCTTGAGTGCCGGCCGGATCTCGGCCCACCTCGACGTCGTGACGATCACGTGTACACCGAAGGACAAACCTTGACCGGCGAGCGTGTTGATCTGGGGCTCGAGTGATTCGAAATCCGAACGAACGCTTGGCCAACCGTCGACGACGAGGAAGACGTCACCGTACGGGTCCTCTCGGAGTCCCGCAGCCTCACCTTCCCCGGCGGGATCAACTGTTCGCAATCTACGGAAATCGGCCATCGATTCGATGCCGAGGTCACGAAACAGTCGCTCCCGTTTGGCGACCACACCGAGTACCTCGGCAACTGTGCGCCGGACGCGGTCGGAATCCAAGCGGTTTGCCACCGATCCGACGTGCGGCAGATCTTTCAATCCGAGGAGCGTTCCACCGCCGAAGTCGAGGCAGTAGAACTGAATCTGTTCCGGCGTGTGCGTCATGCTCAGAGACAAGATCAACGTGCGCAACGCCGTCGACTTTCCCGACTGCGGGCCGCCGACAATCGCGAGGTTGCCCGTCGATCCGTTGAGATCGGCGACGAGTAGATCGCGGCGCTGATCGAACGGCCTGTCGACTATGCCGAAGGGTGCGCTCAGATTTCCGCGAGGTTGATCACCGGTCGCCCACCGCGGCAACAACTGGTCAAGCGTCGGAGATGACTCGAGCGGCGGGAGCCACACTTCATGCGCACGTGGACCGTGACCGCGCATGCGGTCTACGAGGACTCCCATGAGAGTACGTGCATCGTCACCGATTTCACCCATGTCGACGACGTCGGGCTCGACGGGAACGACAACGGCCTCTGGTCCGATCACGGGCTTCGCGGTAAACGGCAGCGGCGCCAGTTCGACGGGGGAATCGACCGAGAATCGAGTGGGCACGATCCGCTCGCCCTCGTACGGGCCTGACACGTACGCACCTTGGAAGCGAACGATCTCAGCAGAATCGGACTTCAGGTATCCCGCACCGGGTGTACCCGGAAGGTGATAAGCATCGGGAACGCCGAGGACGGAACGAGACTCGTTCGCCGAGAACGTTTTCAACCCGACGCGATACGAAAGATGGCTGTCGAGACCCCGAAGCTTTCCTTCGTCGAGTCGCTGACTGGCCAGCAGCAGGTGAATGTGAAGTGACCTGCCCAATCGCCCGATGGCCACGAACAATTCGGCAAATTCCGGCTGTTGACTGAGCAGTTCGGAAAACTCGTCGACGACCACGAAGAGTGCCGGTAACGGATCGAGTGCAGCGCCGGCCAGCCTCGCCCTCTCGTAATCGGACACGTTTGCGAAGTTTCCTGCCGCACGCAACAGTTCTTGTCGACGATTCATTTCGCCGGCGAGCGCGTCCTTCATACGATCGACCATCGCCAATTCCTCGGCAAGGTTGGTGATGATCGCAGCAACATGCGGTGCCTCCTCGAGGCCGAGAAAGGTTGCACCACCTTTGAAGTCGATCAGGACGAGGTTCAGTGCGTCGGGAGAGTGGGTCGCGATCAGGCCGAGCACCAAGGTTCGCAGGAACTCCGACTTGCCAGAACCGGTGGCTCCGATACACAGCCCGTGCGGACCCATACCGTTCTCGGCCGACTCCTTCAGATCCAGTTCGACGGGGTTTCCGTCTTGTCCGACACCGATCGGCACGCGGAGTCGGTCGCGTCCCTGACGTGGAAGCCAGCCATGCTCAGGATTGAACCTCGCAATGTTTCCTATCCCCAACATCTGGCTCCACGTCCGAAGGGATCGGTCGTCGTCAGCTGCGTCGACGGCATTCTGCGATGCCGCACGGAACGGTGCGATGCGACGGCCGAACGCCTGCGCCAGGCTCGTCGTCGCAGCGTCAGGCCTCGCAAAGTTCTCAACTCCTGCGCTGCTCACCGCGCCGATCTGATCGCTACCGACGACCAGTCGCAAACCACGCGTCGCCACCAGCCGCGGGCAGAACCCGCACAGGTCGAGGACGGTCACCGAGTCGAGCCCGGATTCGGACAACAGGCCGGTGTCACCTTCGAGCAAGCCACCGTCCACGACCAGCACGAGATGCGGAACGCCCGCACTGGCTGGAGTGTTGCGAGCGAATCGAGCACGCATCGAAAGCGGTTCCCCGAGGGAACTTTCGAATTCGAGATACGAACCGAACACCATGCGTGCAGTGCCGGTGCCGTCCTGAGACTGCGGGTGTTGCACGTGTGGGAGCCACTTGACCCACTCCCACTCGGATTCGGTATCGGGACCGCACACCACCGCAACTTGGAGCGTGTCCGGACCGTGGAATGTGCACAGTTGCATCAACATCGAGCGGACGAGCGCACGAGCGGAATCTCTCTGCCCCTCGATGGACATCGCAGCAAATCCGCGAAGCGAGACGGCGGTCGGCAGGTCCTGCACAACCGAATGTGCACGGACGAATCGCCGAAGTGAGACAGCAGCGACGGGTTCGAGATCCTCGACCGGCCCGGTCTCCGGAGACACGAGTCTGGTGGCCAATCGCTGTGTACCCAGACCTACCCGAACGTGGCAGTAGTCCGAGTCGGTGATCTGACGCTCCCACATCCGCACAGTCCCGGCCAGTGTCCAGAGCAGCGACGGCTCGGGATTGCTCCACTCGAGAGCAGCACGCTGCGCACCAGTCGTCGCAGCAACATCACTACGCATCTGATCCAGGTACCGGAGGTAGTCCTTGCGGTCCTCGTTCGCTTCGGACGCTCTTGCTCCACCGCTACGACCGCCCCCGGCGAGCATTCCGAGCATCGACACCATCATCATGACCGGAAACAGCAGGGACATCGGATTGCGCGCCATGCCGGAAGAGAACATCAGCGCCACCATGCCGATCATGGCAACCACCATGATCACCGGAAGTAGTTTGGTCAGTAGGTTTCCCGGCGTGACGCGAGGTATCTCCGGTGGGGGCTGAAGCGTCACCTCGCCGCCCGGTGTGCGCGGCGATTCACGGCGTGCTCGACGCGCAAATCTGACAGTGCTCAATTCACCCACCCCCATCGGTGCTGCAGCTGTTGCCGCCAGACGCCTCGTCCGACTACCGCCGGCCCCCCAAGGCGTACTCGCGCAATTGCAAGAGAGTAGATCACAACACCGACACTCGGGTCGGTGCCACCTGTTGTCGGCGCTGTCTCCGATACAGGCGCGCAGTTCATGTCGTATTGTTCGGGTGAACTGGGGTGACGCGAAGGGGGAATCGCGTCATGGGAGGGGACAGATCTTGACCAGCACCACTACAACCAGCGCTGCGAACACCGGAAACGGACGAGGCGCGAGTCATTCTGCCGAACTGTGCAGGTTGACGGTACTTTCAGCCCATTCGCAGGTGGATCTTGCGGTGCCGCTTCGTGTTCCACTCACCGTGGTCATTCCGGGCATTGTGGACACAATTGTCAACCACAGCAATTTCAACGAGTTCGACCACACCACCGAACAATTCGAGCCCGTCGACTGGACTCTGTCGAAAGTCGGCAGGGCACCGCTGGCACCGACGCTGTCGCTGCACGAGCACGGAATCCGCGATGGAGAATTGCTCGTACTCGAGGCCTCGGACACCGCTGCCCCGCCCCCACTCTTCGACGACATCATGTACACCGTCGCGGCCACGGATGCGGACGTCTACCGACGCTGGACTCCGGTCACCGCGCGCATTGTCGGCTCGACCGCCGCCCTCGTCGCTGCGCTCGTCGCGGCCCTCGCCCTGGTCCTCGGCGACACGGGACTGATCGGCGCCGTCTGCGGCGGAGTGACGTCTTTGGTGCTCACCGTCGCCGCCGTCGTGGCAGCGCGGGTGTACGGAGACTCTGGAAGTTCCGTCACGCTCGGATGCGCTTCGGTGCCACTGGCGTTCGTCTCCGGCGCACTCTGCGTGCCCGGCACTGTTCTTTCGGCTCATCTGCTTCTCGGTTCGGCATCTGCCGCTGCGGTAACTCTGATCTGCTTCCGCTTGTGCGGCGCCGGATTAGCTGTCTTCACAGCACTTCTCGTCGTCCTTCTCGCGGCGGTGGGCACCTTTGCCGTCACTACCACGCTTCCCGAGGCGCGCACCGCGACCGTCAGCGGCGCGGTGATTGCCGCCGCATTGATCGTTCTCACGTTCACCGCTCGACTGTCGATGTTGTTCGCGCGACTACCGCTTCCCCCTGTTCCGACGCCGAGTAATCCCCTCGACGACGACCGCGACGGACTGCCCGAACCCGAACTACCCGGGCTGACCGAGTTGGCGGAAAGGGCAGGGCGGGCGCGTAGCTATCTGACCGGGCTGATCGTGGCCACGTCAGTGGTCGCGCTCGTCGCTGCCGTCGCACTCGCGTGGTCCTGGCCTGGTCAGGGGATCGTCTGGCCGAATCTTGCTCTCGCATTCGCGACGGCCGTCGTGCTGATGTTTCGCGGGCGCACCTACGCGGGCGCACAGCAGGCTGTGCCACTCGTCGCGGCAGGCATCTCGGTGATTCTCGTTCTCCTGGGCGACATGGCATGGACCCATCGCGACCATGCATTGGTCGTCTTCGCCATCACGATGACCGTTCTCCTCCTGGCACTGGTTCTGGGAATCCTTGCCCCCCAGAACACATTCAGCCCCGTGATGCGACGCGCTGCCGAGCTGTTGGACCTCGCTGCGATTACAGCAATCGTTCCGCTGATCTGCTGGGTCAGTGGCCTCTTCGCGCTCATGCGTGGCCTCTGAGCGATCGGTGATCGATGGTGATTCGACGTGCAACAAACATCTGCGCCAGTCTCGTGATCGTTGCCTTCAGCGTTCTCGCCGGGGCAGGTGGCGCATCGAGCGCGGTTCCCTCCCCCATCGATCCTGCAATGCTGCCCGAGGACGGTCCGCCTGCACCTCGACAACCCACCGAACAACGAACCCTGTGCGTCCCAGCCGTGGCAGGTGGTGACGGTGCGGACATTCCACGTTCTCAACGAGATCTGGGATTCGATTCTGTGTGGCCGATCACCAGAGGGGCAGGACAGCGAATTGCTGTCATCGACACCGGTGTCAGCAGACATCCCCGGCTGCCATCGCTCGACGGCGGCGGTGATTACGTCGGTACCTCCGACGGCACCGACGATTGTGACGCACACGGAACTGTCGTGGCCGGTCTCATCGCCGCCCAGCAAGTCGAGGGTTCCGGATTCTCCGGAGCTGCGCCTGACGCACAGATAATTTCGATCAGGCAGTCCAGTGCCGCCTTCTCGGTGGCCGGCCAACGCGAAGACCCTGCTGTAGCCGAGAACTCATCCGGGTACGGAAACGTCGACACCATGGCATCGGCCGTCCGTCACGCTGCGGACATGGGTGCAAGCGTCATCAACATCTCCGAAGTCGCCTGCAAGCCTGCCGGGGACGGGATCAACGACCAACGACTCGGCGCTGCAATCGAATACGCCACGATCGCGAAGAACGTCGTAGTCGTCGCAGCTGCAGGGAACGTCGGATCCGGAGGTTGCAAGAACCAGAATCCGCCGCCAGATCCCGTCGACCCCTTAGCCGATCCATGGAACTCGGTTGCGACGATTGCCAGTCCGGCTTGGTACGACGACTATGTCCTCACGGTCGGGTCGGTAGACCCCAATGGCGCCGCCAGTTCCTTCAGCCTCGGCGGTCCGTGGGTCGACGTGGCGGCGCCCGGCACCGGAATCACCTCACTTCACCCGACGTCGCCCGGTCTGACCAACGGGGTGTACGGCTCCGACGGCGCCGTACAGTCGTTCAACGGGACCAGTTTCGCTGCGCCCTTTGTCGCGGCAACCGCCGCACTGGTCCGGTCGGTTCACCCGGAACTGACGGCGCTTCAGGTCATGCAACGTATCGAAGCCACCGCCCACGCTCCGGCGCAGGGTTGGAATCCCTACGTCGGTCACGGCGTCATCGATCCACTTGCGGCAGTGACGGGCGAATTGGCCCCAGGAGAACGCGTCAAGGTCAACCATCAGTCGGTGTCGATCGATCCCCTACCCACGCCGCCGACCCCCGACAACCGATCTCGCGACACGGCACTCGTCGGAGCCGGAACGGTCGGCACCCTCGCCCTACTGACGCTGTTGGCATCGATGCCTCTTCGTCGAGTAATTCGTCGGCATCTTCCCGAACGCCAGAAAATCGATCCCTGAACCGTCAGCAGTGTTCAGTTCACCGGAGCGGCCGGCGCTGTATCGGGGGCGATTCCGTCGTGAGCTATCAGTGCATTGCTCTTCTCGAGCGCGGGGCCTGATGCAAGTAGGTCGAGCATCTGCCAAGGCGCGCGATCAGGCGTTCGCGTCAATCCGAGCGCGCGAGCGGAGGTTTCGTCCGGTACGCCGTACTTCACACCGGTATCGGCTACGTAGAACACTCCGTCGTGCCTGGTGCTGTTCGCCTCGATTCCGGTCGCTTGAACAAACCCGCCGAAGCCCTGTTCGACATGGACGCTGTCGAGATTGTCACCCGATCCGTCCGCCTGCGCCAATGACACCAACTTGCCACCCTCCGGGGTCGGAACCTGCAATCCAGCGATGAGTTTCAGCGTCGCAGAACGACTTTCGCCGCCCTCGACGGCAGGTGAGGGAGCCCATTCCAGACAGCCGACAGGTGCGTCGTGATCGTCGACGACCGCTGGAGCCACCAGCGGCAACGAGTCGACGGCCAGCTCACTCACCGAGGGGATACGACTGATGGCATCAGGGGTGACGCTCGTGATCCCGGTGGCGCCCTGCGAATCCGAGAAGTAGATCAGTTGGGCGAGCGCCGCACCGATCTTCTGGATCCCGTTCTCGAGTACCACGTAATACTGCGGGTCCGCACCCACCGAAACCTGGATGACGGAGCCGACAGTCTTGTTCTGCAGAGGAAACCGGGGCACTGATCCCAGTTCGGGAATGCGCGGAGCCTCGACGCGCGGGACTTCGGGAATCGAATTGAGGAATCCGGTACTGATCGGACGCGCCTTTGCCCCTTCCAGTCCCAAAGCCCGCATGATCGCCGGATTGTCCACGTCGATTGCCGCTCGCTTCCCGTCGTACACGAGAAAGTGATCGGAACCCGACTTCACCAGAAATCCACGGTCATTCGTCAGATATGTCGCGTTTTCACCGACATTGGACGAGCCGACCAAGACCGAAGTCGTCAACGACCTTCTGCCGTCGGATCCAACGGAATCGCATACCGTCCACAAGGCGTTGGTCGGGTCGGCCGATTCCGGCAGCGCGGACGGTGCGCCGGGAATGCCGACGAGCGCGCCCCGGGGTTTCGCCTCGACCTCGGATGCCTTGACCATTGCCGGTTTTCCTGGCGAACCCAGAATCAGTCGAGCGGAAGCCAAGTTCAGCACAGGGTGAAAAGTACCCTCCATGGCGACGAACATTGCGCCCGATTCTTTCGCGACCACAATGTCGGCATCACCGATCTTGTCTTGTGGCCGAAAGAGGGCGAGTACTGCGCAACCTGCCAATCCCAGTGCGGCGAGGACTATTCCGACGATGAAGGCGCGCGACTGTGATCGCATCGGATCATGAAGCATCCGGACGTCTCGTCTGACCAGCGCATGTTCCATCCGTCTGACCAAGAAACGGTATCCGTTGACCTGCCAGCGCGTGGTAGGTGTTGCAGCCATCATTCCCCCCGTGCCTTACATCCCCTTGCGAGGACACAGTACAGTTTCGCTGGGGCGGAAATTTCGGGTAGTAGGCAGGTCAGGTATCGGGGAGGAACCGTGGACCGATCGCGGTTGAAGCATTGGCCGTCGTCGCACAGGATTTCGGCACGCGAATTCGTGTCGGCACAGATTGTCGGAATCGGTGCGGGCGGAATCGCGATGGTCAGTGGGCTGGATTGGCTCTGGGCGCTGGCAATTGGTTGTGTGGTTGCAGGATCAATGCTGCTCCATGTTGGCGGTTGGTCGGTAATGTCCTGGATTGCCAGGTACTTTCGCTATCTTCGCCACAAGGACGTGGACGGCGGAACGATCGTCAGTTTTCACACCCCCTCCGAGCAGTCGATCGGGCTGCGGGTGGACGGATCTTCACTCGTCGCTGTCGTCGAGATCGCTCCCCCACGCAACTACCTGACCAGGATCGGGCGTCATTCGTTCGACGCGTCCCACCTTCTGCCCACGGCTGCGCTCGTGGATTGTCTTCATCAGCACGACATCTCGCTCACCGGCATCGACATTGTCAGTCACGGATATCGCGCCGCATCCGGGACCCCGGCCACCGAAGTCTACGAACGTCTCATCGGACCATTGCCGGCCACCGCAACAAGAAGCGTTTGGCTTGCACTACGTTTCGACGCTCTCGAGGGTTCTGCAGCAGTCGAGCGCCGCGGCGGGGGCGAACAGGGCGCGGGCCGCGCGATCGCTGTTGCCGCCAATCGTGTCATCCGGGTTCTCGATACAGCAGGATGCAAGGCGCGGATCCTGACCGCACCGGAAATTGCCTCGTCCACGGCCCAGGTGACCAGAGGAGTGGCCAGCAACGAGGTCACCGAAACGTGGCGAAGTACCCCCTTGCCCGGCGTGTCCAACGTGGGATACGGGATTGAGCCCCGTTTCATCACCGCCTCGACCCTAACTCGAATATGGGCAGTGGCAACGGTCGGGACATCCGTGACAATTCGGTTGCGCCCCAATGGCGAACGCGGAGAGGCGAAGGTCAGCGCGACATGTCGCTTCACCACGCGCAATCCACCTGAGAACGCACCGCTGGCCGGTTTGGTCTCGCTACGTGGGCGCCAGCGCGACGGATTGCTGACCAACTTGCCAACCGCATTGGCCGCGCTGGACGGCATCACGCCGGACGTTCGCATGGACGGGGGCGCACTCGACTCACTCGCTCTACCTCTCGCCGGGTGCGGCCAACTCATCGGCTCGGACCGAAACGGGCACGGTGTCGCGGCCAGAATTTCGGGGCCGGGCGTCAACATCGTTCTTGTCGCCGGCGAACTCTATCTGGCTCAGCAGTTGATCTTTCGAGCCATCGCGACCGGCGCACTGGTCCTCGTCCACACCGATCGACCGCAAGCGTGGACCGCGCTCACCGACTCGATGGGAGTGCCTGACCGACTCCGCGTGTCCGGGCAGGGCGGTGGGCCTGAGGGCGCCTTCAACACTGTCGTATTCGACGGCGTCGAGGGGTTATCTCCGCGTGCCGGCGTGACCGCAATCTATGTGTACGGACATCCACGCCAATGGCCTCGGATCGACCCTGAAATCTCGATAGTCCAGCCATTCGCACTCGGTGACAAGATCACGGTCGAAACCGGCCGCACGCGCGTCGACCTGACTCTGGTGACCATCGCTTCCGAGACATCGTTCATCGGCCGTCCTCGAGCCGGCGACGCTCACCAGATGGCGTGATCGCGTATGTCCAAGATCAGCCGGGATAGGGATCACTTGCACGTTGCATCCGCAATCCGCTTCCCCACCAATCCAATTCACGAATCATCTTCTCGCTTGCATCGATCGCAATCGAATCGACGCCGTACGGCTCGTGTCCGAATTGCTTACGCACCCGGTGAATGGTCACGCTTTGACGCACCGAGACCATGTGCAACTCCGCCACCACTTGCCTCAGTTGCTCGACGGCCCGAACACCACCTGAAATCCCGCCGTAGGACACGAATCCGATCGGCTTGGCACGCCACTCGTGTTTCACCGAATCGAATGCGGTCTTGAGAGCAGCCGGATACCCGTGGTTGTATTCGGAGGTCACGGCGACAACAGCGTCGGCGCGCCCGATTCGCCGGCGGAAAACCTCCGTGGCAGGTGAATCCGAGAAATCCTGGGGCAACGACAGCTCTCTGAGGTCGATCACCGATACGTTCCACGACGGGTTCGCGGTTGCGCGCTCGACAAACCAGTCCGCCACTGCTCGTCCCATTCGCCCCTCGCGGACCGAACCTACGATGACTTCGACGTTCAAAGGTGCCATGAACGTCGATGCTAGCGACTGATCACGCAGTGATCCCGTCCGTGATGAGTGCTGCCAGTTCCCGATAAGCGCTGGCATCGTCCAGACCAGTTGCCCGGTAGACCGCGCGTTGCTGGATCCGAACCATCGTCGCCGCAGCGGCATCGGCGACAAATGATGCGTGTACCTGCCGGAATGCGCCCGAATCGACTCCCTCGACGATGAGCGATCGCACACGATCAGCAGCGATCGACGTGTTCTTCTCGTAGACCTGGCTCGCCGACACCGATTCGGCCAGGTCTTCCATGAACTGACTGGACGCCGCGGACAGCCGATCACCCACTGCTTCGAGATACACCGCGACTCGACGAGGCGGGGCCGTTTCGGCGGCGACTGCACTCTCCACTGCATCGGTCGCCGCCCGGAAGAAGTGCACTGTCACAGCCCGCACCAGATCCTCTTTGCCGGCCGCCACGGTGTACAAGGTGCTCTTGGAGCAGTGCAGACGAGCTGAGATCTCGTCGAGCGTGAGGTGGGCGAAACCCTCACTCAAGAACAGTTGGACCAATTGATCGAACAACTCTGCCCTGCGCGCAGTCGTCTTGTGAACCAGCCTTGCCATACCTACAACAGTACTGCAGTATCGTTCTCAGTACTATTACCTAGCTAGGAGCCGACCGTGCCCGTCGAACGCCTGATGCCCAGCCAAGAAGCTCGCGATCTCATCGAACTGACGCGTGATGTCGCGGACAAGGTACTCGCGCCCAAGGTCAACGAATACGAGAAGGCCGAGAAGTATCCAGACGGAGTGTTCCCCGCACTCGGACAGGCGGGCCTGCTGAGCCTTCCGTATCCCGAGGAGTTCGGCGGCGGCGATCAGCCGTACGAGGTGTACCTCCAAGTGCTCGAAGAGATCGCCTCACGCTGGGCAGCGGTTGCAGTGGCGGTGAGCGTGCACAGCCTGTCGTGCTTCCCGCTGTTCACCTTCGGCACCGACGAACAGAAGAAACGCTGGCTACCGGACATGCTGGGCGGCAACACCATCGGCGCGTACAGCCTTTCCGAAGCGCAGGCCGGATCCGACGCCGCCGCGTTGTCGTGCAAGGCGACGCCCACCGACGGTGGCTACCGCGTCAACGGTTCGAAAGCCTGGATCACCAACGGCGGCAAGGCGGACTTCTACAACCTCTTCGCACGCACCAGTGACGACGGTTCACGCGGCGTCTCCTGTCTCCTGGTGGACAAGGACACCGAAGGCCTCAGCTTCGGAAAACCCGAAGAGAAGATGGGGCTACGCGCGGTCCCCACTGCCTTCGCGAACTACGACGACGCCTTCATTCCTGAGGAGCGATTGATCGGTCAGCGCGGCCAGGGGCTGCCGATCGCCTTCAGCGCTCTCGACTCCGGCCGACTCGGAATCGCTGCCGTTGCCGTCGGAATCGCTCAAGGCGCGCTCGACGACGCGGTCGCTTACGCGAAGGAGCGCAAGGCATTCGGCAAGCGGATCATCGATCACCAGGGACTCGGTTTCGTGCTCGCGGACATGGCTGCCGCAGTCGACTCCGCGCGAGCCACCTACCTCGATGCAGCGCGCCGCCGCGACGCCGGAGTTCCGTATTCACGCAACGCGAGCGTCGCCAAGCTCGTGGCCACCGACGCGGCAATGAAGGTCACCACCGACGCCGTTCAGGTATTCGGCGGGTACGGATACACCCAGGACTTCCCCGTCGAGCGCTACATGCGCGAGGCCAAGATCACGCAGATCTTCGAGGGCACCAACCAGATTCAGCGATTGGTCATCGCGCGCCAACTGGCGGGATAGCCCCCCGATACGAATGCCCTCCCACACAGAGTG